>NJBQ01000037.1 GCA_005223095.1 Candidatus Aerophobetes bacterium Ae_b3a | reverse complement strand
GGAAAATTAAGTTTGAATCCCTTTACGAAACCCTCTATTTTATTCCCTATATACTTCCTATGGTCCCGGCAGCTATCGTCTGGAAATGGTTTTATAGTCCGGGAAGTTTTGGCCTGGCCAACTACCTGTTGGAATCAGTGGGATTGGATCGGGTTCCCTGGATGAGCAATCCCAGGATTGCGTTGCTTGCCACCATTGGAATTCATGTATGGAAAAATTTGGGTTACTTCATGATTATCTTTCTGGTTGCCTTGAAGAACGTACCGGCCGAGATGCGTGAGGCCTCAAAGGTAGACGGAGCTACTATCTGGCAGACTATCAGACACATAGAACTTCCTCTGATAAAACCGGTCATCCTTTATGGAATGGTTATGGCTACTGTTTGGTCCTGGTCAGCTTTTACGGAAGTCTATATCATGACTCAGGGTACAGATATCTCCACGGGGGCAGAGATTCAAGTTCTAATATACAGGGTCTTCCAGGAAGCCTTTGTTTATCATAGCATGGGCAAGGGATGCGCCATATCTTTTGTTGTCTTTCTAATCTCTCTGGTTATTATTCTGGTGCAGTTTAAGATATTTAGATGGGGAGAGAAATGAAAAAACTAGCCACAGGCAGAAAAATAGAGGGAAGTAGGATTATCCTGCACCTATGCTTGTTGATCTCCAGCGTAATTATGGTTATGCCCTTTATATGGCTAGTATTTACCTCCTTTAAGGAAAAAGCAGATATTATTTCGGCTACTCCCACTCTCTTGCCGCGTCTCTGGACCTTAAGTAATTACATAAAATTGCCAGAAGTGGCCCCCTTTCTTCGTTTTTTCTTTAACAGTTTTTTTATATCCCTTATCTCTACTCTTTTCGTTATTATTGGTTGCCCCATGGCTGGTTATATTTTTGCCAAATACAAATTCAGGGGTCAAACGTTCCTGTTTTTACTGATTATGGCTACTATTCTTGTTCCCTTACAGACCTATATGATTCCTTTGTACCTCATTATGAAGTCTTTCGGTTGGATTAATACCTATCAGGGTATGATTTTCCCCCTAATTATTATGAGCTCGGGGATTTTCTTTCTGCGCCAAAATATTTTAACCATCCCCGATGAACTCATTGATGCCTGCAGAATGGATGGATGCTCTGAATTTGGAGTATTTTGGAGGATAATATTTCCCTTGTCTTTTGCTGCTACGGCGGCCATTGCCATCGTGAACTGGGTCTTTACCTGGAGTCAGGTCTTTATCTGGTACTTAGTGATGGCTAATTCAGAGAAACTATTCACTATGGAACTGGGATTGATGTATTTTCAGAGACACTATGTCACCGACTACGGTGGAATAATGGCTGCCTGTGTGATCACTGTCCTTCCTATCCTCATATTTTTTCTCATTTTCAGAAGAAGAATTATTGAGGGAGTATCCCTTACCGGAATGAAATATTAGGGTTTTTCATAAGTCGAAGAATACCTGGAGAGAATTTCTTGTGGTGCTTAGTCTTTTAGGTGAATGAAAAGTTATGATATTATGATTTCACGAGAACGGGTTTTAAAAGCTTTAAATCACGAAGAGCCTGATAGGGTCCCTGTTGATTTAGCTGGCTCATTGACAAATGCAGGTATAGCCCAAAAAGCTCATAGTGAGCTAAAAGACTATCTTGGCTTAAAAGGAAATGAAGTTGAAGTTATAGATGTAATGCAGCAGCTTGTCAGACCAGACAAGCGAATCTTAAAGAAGTTTGGGGTAGATGTGTATGGGATAGGTGCAAAACCGCCAAAAAGCTGGAAATTAGTTATTGAAGAAGACAAAGATAATTATTACTATACAGATGAATGGGGCATAAGGTATAGGATGCCTAAGAAATACGGATATTATTTCGATATGATAGAAAATCCTCTTGCTAATTCAGATATGAAGAGCTTGAAAGATTACCAGTGGCCAGATCCTCACGACCCTGGTAGAACAGAGGGATTAGAGGAGGAAGTAAGAAACTTATACGAAAATACTGATTATGCCCTGTTTTTGAATGCACCCACCTCAGGAATATTCGAAAAATCCTTTGCACTGCGAGGTTTTGAGAATTTTTATATGGATTTGGTGAAAAATCCTGAATTTGCCAAGCTAATTATGGACAAAATGGTTGAATTTTATCTCAGTTATTGGGAGGAAATTCTTCCCCGTGTTGGTAGGTATGTTCAAATAATAAAAATGGGGGATGACTTAGGAGGACAAAGCGGTCCTCTTATAAATCCTGAGTTATATAGAAAGATAGTAAAGCCACGACAAAAGAAAGTATTCTCATGCATTAAGGAGAGAACTAACGCTAAATTATACCTTCACTCTTGTGGGGCTATATATGAGTTTATTCCGGATATTATCGAGTGTGGAGTAGATATATTAAATCCAGTGCAAGTCTCGGCTAAGGGGATGGATACTAAAAGACTCAAGCAAGAATTTGGAGACAGACTTTCATTTTGGGGTGCTATTGATACCCAGAGGATTTTGCCCTTCGGGACGCCGGGGGAGGTGGAAGAAGAGGTAAAAAGAAGAATATATGATCTTGCTTCCGGAGGAGGGTATGTCCTTGCTCCAGTCCATAATATTCAGGCAAATACCTCCCCAGAGAATATCGTAGCTATATTTGAAGCAGCAAAGAAATACGGAAAGTATCCTAATTAATATATGGAGAATACTTAATAATCTAACTTTCCCCTGTTGGGGGAAGTTAGGATTAAGTAGGTAGGCCCGTAGAGATAGCTAAAATGGCGGTATTTCTTGCATCAGATGATGCCTGGTTATGTTACTGGTGGAGGCTTTGATGTAAGCGGAGAATATGTAATTTAGTCGCCTCAGAATGCTGGGGAAATTAAAGGAGATATATTGGTGTCAAAGAAAATGAAAGCAGCAGTTTATGTAAATAAAGGGAAAGTAGTTGTTAAGGAAGTTCCCATACCTCAGATTGGTCAGGCAGAAGCTCTGATTAAAGTTGAGTGCGCTGGCATTTGTGGTACTGATCTCACCATAATGTCGGGAAACCTTCCTCGCGTCAGGCCTCCCCTTATTATGGGGCACGAGTTATCAGGAGAGATTGTAGAAATGGGGGGAGGAGAGACAGGGCTTAAAGTAGGGGATAAGGTAACCGTCAGGCCGCTTTTATCCTGTGGTAAATGTTATGCCTGCCAGATGGGCTGGGACCACGTCTGTCAGTATCTTAGGCTTCTGGGGATAGATGTGGATGGAGCTTTTGCTGAGTATGTTAAGGCTCCTCTGGAGACAATCCATAAATTGCCAGAAGGGGTTTCTCTGGATTTAGCCGCCCTGACTGAACCCCTGGCAGTAGCCCAGCATGTTATTACCGTTTCTAATCTTAAAATTGGAGATAAGGTAGCCGTCATTGGCGCCGGGCCTATCGGTGTGCTGGTGGCCTTAATGGCAAAGAGAGGCGGGGCTTCCAAAATCATTGTTTCTGAGGTAAATGAGTACCGGCTGGAGCTAGCCAGAACTTTAGGATTTACCGTGATCGATGTCAATAAGGTTGACCCTGTTTCCAGGGTTCTTGAGTTAACCAATGGAATAGGGGTAGACGTAGTTTATGAGGTCTCGGGAACAGCCGAAGCTACCCTACAGATGGTAGATATGGTAAGGATAAGAGGAGAAATTATCCTGGTTGGTGTTCATGAAAAACTGGATCCAATGAATTTCACCCGAGCGACCTTTAAAGAGTTAGTTTTGAGAGGCAGTCGTGTTTACACCAAGATTGACTACAGCCGAGCTATAGAGCTTCTTATACCAGAACGAGATAACCTGAGGTCTTTAATTTCCCACAGATTCGGACTGGAAAAAGCTTCCAAAGGGCTGGATTTGGTTAGACAGAGAGGCAAAGCAATGAAGATATTATTGAAACCTTAACGGATAACCATATGAAAAATTGGCAGGAGGAAATCTATGATTCTGGATAAATTTAGCCTGAAAGGAAAAAGTGGGATTGTTACGGGGGCGAGTCGTGGATTGGGAAGAGGTATAGCTACGTCCTTGGCTCAGGCTGGGGCAGACCTGGTTATTGTCAGCAGAACCAAGTCTGTTCTGGAGAAGACAGCTAAGGAGATAAGAGAATTTGGATACCGGGTAATACCAGTAGTTGCCGATGTTTCTAAGAAAGAGGACGTTCAGACTATGGTAGATAGAGCGATGGAGGAATTTGGGGAGATTGGTTTCTTATTTAACAATGCTGGGATTGTTCGCCGCTGTCCCAGCGAAAACTACTCGGAGGAGGATTGGGACGATGTCATAAATGTCAACTTAAAAGCAGTTTTTATCTGTTCTCAGATGGTGGGTAGAATTATGATTAAACAAGGGGGAGGCAAGATCATAAACACTTCTTCTCTAATTGCTGTAGGTGGTGGGAAAACTATTCCGGCCTACGCAGCCAGTAAAGGAGGAGTTGCTCAGCTAACTAAAGCTCTGGCCAATGACTGGGCTAAATATAATATCAAGGTTAATGCCATAGGTCCCGGTTATTTCATTACTGACCAGACTGAACCGCTACGTAAAGATAAAAATCGCTATAAGGAGCTTAGTGACAGAATTCCTCTGGGAAGATGGGGGAATCCCGAGGATCTGGGAGGAGCAGCTGTTTTTCTTGCTTCAGAAGCCTCTGATTATATTACTGGTCAAACCATTTTTGTTGATGGGGGATGGCTTTCGCTCTAGAGAATAGCTAAGATTTAGAAAGTGGGCTGGAGGAGCAAAGACAAATGTTGCCGCAGCTCTAGCCCGTCCGGACATAAAGCAGGTTGGTAAGCAATTGTTAAGGTCATTAAGCAATCAAAGGAGGTCAAAAAATGTCTATTCGAGATAGTGAGTGGTTAGTAAAAAATACTGGAAGCCAAAAAGGGCGACACAGTTATGTTAATCCAGGCAATAGTGAGCTAAAATTTCTTTCCTACGGTAGAGTAATCCTAGAGGAATCGTCAGGAGAGATCGAGATAAATTCAGGAGAAAATGAAATAGCTTTCATTTGCATAAAAGGAAATGCTCATTTTACAGTTAACCAAAGAAAGTATACCATAGGAAGACACGATGCCATTTATATTCCTGGAAATACTTCCTGCTTAATCGGGACAGAAAGTAAGGTGGATTTGGTAGAGTGTTCTGCACCCAGCCGTAGGGAAAGTAGAGTAACCCTTGTGAAGTACGGAAAAATAAAGGATGATTCTGAGTTGCATATGAGCGCGGGTAAAGTTCCCTATTCTCGAGAAATTTATACTCTTATTGGGCCTCAAGTTCAGGCATCGCGCCTTCTTATTGGTTTTACTCAGGGAAAAACGGGAAATTGGACTAGTTGGCCACCTCACCAGCATGCTTCTACGCGTGAGGAGATTTACTTATTCTATGATATGCCCCAACCAGCCTTTGGAGTTCAATTTGTTTACACTAATCCACAGAATATGGAATTTGTTGAAGTGGTCAGAGAAAACGATGCCGTGATTATTCCTGAAGGGTATCATCCCAATGTAGCTGCTCCTGGCTGCGGGGTTAATTTTATCTGGATGATGGCTGGCATTCATCCCGATATTGATAGAAAATGGGCTGCGGTGAGTGTCCAATCTGAGTTTAAAAATATTAGTTTCTAGTCTCTGTCTACTTTTTATCAAAGATGCGAAAAACATCCGTTTATTCACCATCCTCTCGCTGGAAGGGATAGTTCATTTTTTCTGCGAAAGGTCTCTCAAAAGAGCAATTGACTTTTCAGCACTTTTTCTGTTGGCTAAAGACTTTCTTTTTTCCCTCTAGGCAAGGAATAATCCTCAAAAAAAGTTCTAGCAACACGCTCTTATAAAGGAAAAGACTATGAGCTTATCAAAGATGGATTTGACAGGTAAAGTTGCTCTGGTTACAGGAGGAGGCAGAGGTTTGGGCCGGGGGATGGCTCTGGCTTTAGCGGAAGCCGGGGCCGATGTAGCCGTTGCCAGCAGGACCCTATCTGTTTTAGAGAAGACGGCTCAGGAGATCAGGCAAAGAGGGAGCCGGAGTCTGGCTCTGCCCACAGATGTATCAAGAGTAGACCAGATTAACAAAATGATAAAAGACACCCTGGATGAGTTTGGCAGGATAGACATTCTGGTCAATAATGCGGGTACTGTTATCCGAAAGCCCTCCCTGGAAATAACTGAAGCAGATTGGGATAAGGTGGTAAACACAATCCTTAAAGCCTCTTTCTTTTGTGCTCAGGCAGCGGCTAAAGTCATGATTAAACAGAAGAAGGGAAAAATCATTAACATTGGTTCCTTAACTTCTGTCAGAGGCCTTCCCAGAATTATCCCTTATGTGGCCAGTAGAGGTGGAATACTCCAGCTTACCAAAGGTTTAGCTGTAGAATGGGCTCCTTACAAGATAAGCGTTAATGCAATTGGGCCTGGTTATTTTAAGACCCAACAAACTGCTTCTTTATTTGCCGACAAGGAGTGGGTGAAGAAAACTGTGGCCAGAATCCCTCTGGGAAGGATCGGCATACCTCAAGACCTAGCTGGAGTGGTGGTATTCCTGGCATCGGAAGCCTCCGATTACATTACTGGCCAGATGATATTCGTCGATGGCGGTTGGTTGGCCGCCCTTTAAATATTAGCAGGAAAAGTTCCCAGATTCTCTTGATGAACTAGAAAATTATATGGTGTACCGAAGGACATTTTCTGAAGGAGCCTTATAGGAGCAAAATCGTGAATAGTGAATGGTGAATAGTGAATCGCAAACAAAGAAATAAATGATTGTAGGGTTTGGTTGACAATTCACGATTCACCAGTTACAGCGACGGAAGAAATTGTCCTGAGGTATTTCTTGGCAGGTTTAAATGAAAAAGAGAATGATGAAAGCAGCCAGGCTGCACAAAGTGGGTGAGCCTTTTCGTATTGAAGAAGTTCCTGTTCCTCACCTAGATTTAGGTGAGGTGTTGGTACAGGTTAAATTCTGTGGAATCTGCGGGTCAGATCTACAGAGAGTTGCAGGTATTACCAGCACTGCCTATCTTCCTATCACTCTGGGTCATGAAATCTCCGGTGAGGTAGCAGCAGTAAGTAAGGAGATAAAGAAGTGGAATGTGGGAGATCGAGTTACCTTTAGTGGTGTGCTCAATTGTGGTTTCTGTAATAATTGCTTAAATGGAAAAGATTACATCTGTGAGAATAGAAAATTTATTGGAATCCATGCTGAGGGAGGGTTTGCCCAGTTCGTAAAAGCGAAGGCAGACAAATTAGTCAGGCTTCCCCCCGCGGTTTCTTTTGAAGAGGGAGCATTGATCGAACCAGCTGGTTCACCTTTTCACGCCCTTATCCGCCGGGCCAAATTAACTCCTGGAGAGACAGTGGCTGTCTATGGCGCTGGAGGAATAGGAGTTTTTGCTATTTGTCTGGCCAAATTGTGCGGAGCAGCAAAAGTCATAGCTATAGACATTAAAGAGGAGGTGCTGGAAAGAGCAAAAGTATTCGGAGCTGATAGGGTAATCGATGCAGCTCGAGAGGATCCGGTAAAAAGGATTAGACAGATAACCTCAGGAGGAGTAGACCTAGCAGTAGAGTGCGTGGGAGCAAAAGAGGCAGTAGCTAATAGTGTCAAAAGCCTGCGAATGGGAGGAAGAGCCGTGGTGCTGGGTCTAGGTCCCGAAGAGATTAAGCTAGTCCCATCCACCACATTTGTCAGAAGTGAGTTTGAACTAATCGGTTCCTATGCTTATTCAACTGCTGAACTAGGCCAAATTGTTAACTTGATCTGGCAGGGCCGGCTGGATATTTCTGCGGCTGTGAGTGAGAAGACTTCTTTGGATAGAATTAATGAAGCCTTTGAGCGTTTCAGAAAGAAAATCGGTAATCCTATACGCATTCTAGTCTCACCAGAAAAAAAGACCTAAATCACTCCATCTGATTCCCAAGCTATGCTGCTCCCTACCAGAAAGGTATCATCAGGAATGGTGTCCTCAAGCTTCAATCCCCGATTTTTACGCATTAAATTTACCCCCAATTTTCCATCCATGATAATTTGCCATTCCTCTATTCTTCCCTCAAAAAACCTTTATTACTGCTACTTAGAGATATTTTAAGATTTTTTCTTCTCTATCCCTAAAAATAGGGTATGATTGGTTGAGTGAAAATCGGGGATTACAGGTCATTCCGAGCAGACGCAATTGGGTTGCTTTCTCGCCTTATGCAATCTCTGTCAAGAAACCTGTCGTTGCAAAATGATAATGTCATAGTACTGCAAAGTGAAAATGTCACCCCTGCCTAGAATTTGATATACTATCCTCCCAATAGATAATGATTGGGAGGTGAGAATGCAGAGGTGGCAATTGAGTGCAAAGGAAATAGCAAGATATGGTGTTATTGAGAACACCATAGAAGGATATTTGAAAGCAGATCTAGCTGCTGAAGAACTGTGCCTATCTAAGAGGCAAGTATTTAGACTTAAGAGAAAATTAAGAGAGAAAGGAATAGAGGGGATCATCCATGGCAATAGAGGAAGAGCCTCACCTCGGCGAGTACCAGACCATATTAGAGATACTATAGATTATCTTTACCGGGGAAAATATGATGGCTTTAACATCTCTCACTTTACAGAGATGCTTGCCGAAAGAGAAGAAATCTTTATCTCTCGAGAAACAGTAAGAGGTATTCTTCTTGAAAAAGGTTCATATGAAAAGAAGAAAAGATACCCTAAGCACAGGTCCTGGAGAGAACCCATGCCTAAGGAAGGTATGATGCTTCAATTCGATACTTCTGATCATGACTGGCTGGAGGGAAGAGGTCCGAGGATCAAACTCATTGGAGGAATAGATGATGCCACCAAGGATGTTCCCTGGGCATTGTTTGCTTATCAGGATAGCGTGGAAGAAAATATGGCTGTCTGTAGGGAAATAGTAAAGAAAAAAGGAATTCCTTTATCCCTTTATGTAGACAAAGACTCTAAATTCATCACCACTCGCCATGGGGGCTTGCATGTGAACATAAAAAAGGAGCAAGAAAAGACTCAGATGCAAAGAGCCTGGGAGGAGCTGGGGATAAATGTTATCTATGCTGAAAGTCCTCAAGCAAAGGGAAGAATTGAAAGGCTCTGGGGAACATTTCAAGATAGACTAATAAGTGAGTTAAGGCTTGAAGGAATCTCTAGTCTAGAGGGAGCAAATAAATATCTCCATACTGTATTTTTGTCCAAGTATAACAAAAAGTTCACCAGAAAGCCTAAGGTAGAAGAGATAGCTTATAGGCCTATCCCTAAAGGAATGGATCTTGATCGTATTCTATGTATAAAAGAAAAAAGGCAGGTCCAAGGAGACAATACCATAAGCTACGAGGCAAGACGCTACCAAATCCTTCCCACAGAGACAAGATTAGGCTTTGCCAAAGCAAAGGTAGAGGTACAGAGGCACTTGGACGGAACTATTCATATCTTCTATAAGGGAGAAGAACTTCCATCCAAGCCTATTGTTCCTCAAGAAGATGAACAATTATACGTTCCTTCTCAAAAGGAAGCTTTACTGGTAGGGGTATGACATTTTCATTTTGCAGAAAGGGTGACATAATTACTTTGCATTGACAACCTAGATGGAATTCAATGGACTCCAGGGGAAGGAAATGCTACTATAGATTCTGCACAATGGTTTTCCATGTACCAAAAGATCCAAAAGAGGGGAAAACTTCTTTTACTTTTTGATGTAAACAAGAGACATGCCAAAAGAGTAGTCCGAGATCTTTCCCCCGAGGGCTTACTGATTCGAACTTCCTGCTCGCACCGAGAAGAAGCTGATGAGCTCTTTCGAGATTTGGTCAAATAGATAATGGCACAAAGCGGGAAGATTCCCCTAGTCTTCCGTCAACAAGAGGATATTAGGTCAGGACGGAAGCACCTGCAGGCGATCTGTGAATCGTCATGCCAACCCGGCTAGCTGTGGATACATTTGCTGAATTAGCAGTGGAACTGATAGATATTGTTTGTTTTTCAATCGAATTATGGGCTGCGGTGAGCACAGCACCTTAAGGGTCAAATGTTCTCTTCCCAAAGAGGTCACCGTTGCCAACGACACCGTAGAACAATTCGAATTTTGGGAAGAGTTCAAGAAATGCGATCGAGGTTGGTTTTACAAAAAGCAACCAGGAAGGTGCTTTATAAGAGTTCATGGATGGGATAAGCCTGCTATCGTCAGAATTATCTTCTAGGTAAAGACTGAAATATCAATGAAAGGAGATGGTTGTCCTATGGTCAAGAAAATTAATGTAGGGCTAGTTGGCTATAAGTTTATGGGTAAAGCGCATAGTAACGCTTACATAAAAGCTCCTGTATTCTTCAAGTCAGCTGCGGTACCAGTAATGAAAGCCATCTGCGGCAGAGACGAAAAAGGAGTGAGAGAAGCAGCTGAAACCTATGGTTGGCAGAGCTACGAGACATCTTGGCAAAAGTTGGTCAGCCGGAAAGACATTGACCTCATTGACATTTCAACCCCCACAAATTTCCACAGGGATATTGCTGTGGCTGCGGCACAGGAAGGTAAGCACATTCTATGTGAAAAGCCTATGGCCTTAAACTTAAATGAAACCAAAGAGATGCTAAAGACAGCAGAGAACTCAGGGGTGAAGCACATGATGGGTTTCAACTATCGCAGACTCCCTGCTATCGTCCTAGCCAGGAATCTCATTAAAGAGGGACGCCTGGGAAAGATTTATCATTTTCGGGCAGTATACTTTCAGGACTGGATCATCGACCCTGATTTTCCCTTGGTCTGGCGACTAAAAAAAGAGATCGCTGGACTGGGGGCTCTGGGTGATATGGGAGCTCATATCATAGATTTAGCCAGGTTTCTAGTGGGGGAATTTGATAGTGTTATGTGTACTACAGAGACTTTCATTAAGGAAAGACCTGAGCCGGCCGCAGTCACAGGTCTAACGGCAAAAAAAGGAGAAGGAAGGGGTGAGGTAACCGTAGATGATGCCGCTATCTTTATGGCCAGATTCAGGAATGGGGCTCTGGGAGCCTTTGAAACAACGAGATTTGCTGCAGGACACAAAAATTACGAGTGCATTGAAGTCAATGGTGAGAAAGGTAGCATTTCCTTTAACCTGGAGAGGCTAAACGAACTGCAAGTTTTCTCTCGTGAAGATGAAGAATGTACTCAAGGATTCAAGACCATTTTGGTCACTGAAAGCTCTCACCCCTATATTAAAGCCTGGTGGCCACCAGGACACATCATCGGCTGGGAACATGCCATGGTTCATCAGGTGCACGACCTGATAGATAGCATCGCCAGGGACACAATGCCCACTCCAAACTTTGTTGATGGGGCAAAATGTCAAGAAGTTTTGGAAGCGTTAAGTAAGTCTGCTCAACAAAATAGATGGATAAATATTCCTTAGGGAGGTAGAAAAATGAAGTTAGGTGTTTTAACGGCTCTCTTTGGAGAGCAGAGCCTGGAGAAAGCTCTGGACACGATAGCCGAAATTGGGGTAGAGGCAGTGGAGTTTGGAACGGGAAATTTTGTGGGAAATGTACATTGTAATCCAAATGTTCTGCTGGAAAGTGGGAGTAAGCTTAAGGAGTTTAAGGAAACCGTTGAAAAAAGAGGACTATTCATTAGTGCTTTTAGCTGTCATGGTAATCCTCTGCACCCGCAGGAGGCAGTTGCCCAAGAACACAGACAGGCTATTCGTAGTACAATCCTTTTAGCTGAAGAATTGGGAGTGGAAAGAATAAATACCTTTGCCGGTCTGCCTGGTAGCTCTGATTCTGATAAATATCCCAACTGGGTAACCTGTCCCTGGCCAACTTACTTTTCCGAAATAGTAAAATGGCAATGGGAAGAAAAGATCATTCCTTTTTGGAAAGAAGAGGTCAAGTTTGCCCGTGCTCACAAGATGAGTAAGATATGCTTTGAGATGCATCCGGGTGAATCGGTTCACTCTCCCGAGAAATTGCTTAAATTAAGAGATGCGGTGGGAGAGGAGATCTGCTGTAACTTCGATCCCAGTCATCTCTTCTGGCAGGGGATAGATCCCATAACAGCCATCAAGAAACTGGGTGAAAGTATCCAGCATGTTCATGCCAAGGATACCCGAGTAGATGCCGGCAATACTTCCCTAAATGGTATACTGGATACCAAACAGTACTCTGATGAGGCAAACAGGTCCTGGATCTTTCGCACAGTAGGATATGGCCATGGATATGACTTTTGGAAAGACCTTGTCAGTACCTTGCGTCTGATCGGCTACGATTATGTCCTCAGCATAGAGCATGAAGACAGTTTGATGTCATCTAAGGAGGGATTGCAAAAAGCAGTTACCTTCCTAAAAGAGGTAATGCTTTCAGAAAAACCAGGAGAGATGTGGTGGGCCTAGTGCCAACTCAGAGTAATATCTTTGCTGTCTGAAAATTGAGATAGGAGGTTAGTGAATGTCCTTTAATGTTATGCAAGTAGGTGTCGGAGCCATGGGCCGGAATTGGCTTTCAGCGATAGAAAGCTTACCGGGCGTAGAGATGGTCGGATTGGTGGATGTCAACAAAGATAGGTTAAAGGAGCAGGCGAAGAAGAATAGTCTTGGTGAGGAAATCTGCTTTACAAGTATAGATAATGCTCTGGCAGCGGTCAGGTGTGATGCGATTATTAACGTTACTCCTCCTCGTTTTCACAAAGAAATAGATCTTAAAGCTTTTCAGAAGGGGATTTCTGTCTTAAGTGAGAAGCCTCTTTCCGACAATTACGATGATGCCGTACGGATAGTAGAGGCTGCAAAGAGGAATAAATGCATATTCATGGTAAGTCAAAACTACAGATTCAAAAGACAAGCCAGGACGATAAGGAAGCTTATTGAACAAGGCCATTATGGGAGGCCGGAAGCTGTAATAATTAATTTCTTTAAGGGACATCCTTTCACCGGTTTTAGGACCAAAATGCCCTATCCTCTTATTGTTGATATGGCCATTCACCACTTCGACATGATCAGATATTTCTTGGACTTGAACCCTTCCAGTATCTTTGGCAAGAGTTGGAACCCATCCTGGAGTTGGTATGAAGGAGATGCGGCATGCTCCCTCATAATAGAAATGGAAAAGGGGGTAGTCGTATCCTATTGTGCCAGCTTCGCCTCTAAAAGACAAGAGACCTCTTGGAATGCAGATTGGAGGATAGAGTGCCCTAAAGGAGTAATCATTTTCAGGAATGACAGAATCTATGTGGGATCAAATTCTCAAAAACTGGAGGAAATATGCCCAGTAGAGATGGATTGGGAAGGACAGGGGTTTGCTTTGCTTGAGTTAATGAACTGTGCCAAGGAAGGGCGCCTGCCAGAGACAAATGGAAGGGATAACTTGATCAGTTTACGAATGGTATTTAAGAGTATTGAGTCGTTTGAAACAGGCAAAAAGGTCTACTTTTGATGGGCTACAGTTCACTCTTCTCCACGGAGAGAGCGTGTGTCGTTGCAGGATTCTTCGGCAATACTTGGCAAGAAACGGCAAGGTAGAGTAGGTCGCTACTTTCCCCGGATACCGTAATGAAACATATGTCTGACCCGACTGTATCAAGAAACAACCCGAAGGGCAGAATTCCACGGGCTTGCCCATGGGTGAATGTATAGGAACGATATGTTTGTTAGGGATATGGAGATTAAACTATCGGGGCGCAGTGTATAGCGTGTCAAATCTTTTTGCGAGGCAACTCAATTGGAGATTATTGAATTACATAATATGATAGAAAGAAGAGGTAAATACATTAATACAGAAGGATAAGATGAAGAACTTTGAATTCCAGAAGGTGGACAAGAACAAAATTATCCCCCTTTATTATCAGGTTAGCCAGATATTGGAAGAAATGATAACAAAAGGAGGGATCAAGCCGGGAGAGAAGTTGCCTCCGGAGGAAATATTGGCTGATCAATTTGAAGTAAGCCGACCTACAATTAACAAGGCCATGTCGTTACTTGTTACAAAATCTCTAGTTCTTCAAGAAAGAGGGAAGGGTACTTTTGTCAGGGCAAAGGAGGTCAAGCTTACCTTGATGCAGGAGCTAGCCAGCTTTGGTGAGGCCTTTAAAAGGGAAAATATTCGCTTTCATACAGAGGTTCTAGCTCTAAGGAAGGAAGAGGCACAGAAGTAAGGGGCTCCGTAGTAGTTGGCCGCGCCTGAGATAACGAGCACATCGCCGAAGTCTCCCTTGTGGCCCTTTTTATCCCTTTCAGGGAGCCTAACGGGCACATTGATCTCTATTTTTAGATCATTACTGTTGTAATGAGAAGGGGGAAAAGATATGTGCGAGACGTAAAGCTTGCCGCAATGCCCGTAGCCCGGGTAAAGGATATTTCCTATCTTTGGTATCCCGAATGTTATTGTGAAATCCGCTTTAACCGCCGCGCCCATGATCTTTCCTGTGTCTCCGTTTATTCCGGATGGAATGTCAATGCTGAACACCTTTTTCCCGCTTCTGTTTATCATCTGAATTACATCACTGTATATACCTTCTACATTTCTTGTGAGCCCTGTGCCGAAAATCGCGTCCACTATGGCGTCGCAGTGTGCCAGTTCCTTTCTCAGAGAATCCATGGATTCAACGTGCCTGATTGTAAGCTGAAGCCTGGAAACAATTTCAAAGTTTTTCTTTGAAGTGCCCCTGAATTTATCTTCATTTCCCAGGATATAAACCACAGCTTCTCCGTTCATTGAATGTATTTTCCTGGCGATTACAAGCCCGTCCCCTCCGTTATTGCCAGTGCCGCAGATTAGGACAAACCTTTTCCCCTGTATACCGGACTCTTTCATTATGACGTGATACGCGGCCATGCCGGCATTTTCCATCAGGAGCTCTTCGGCAAGGGAAAAGTCTTCTACAGCGGTCCGGTCCAGGTTTCTCATCTCTTCTACTCTGCTTACTTTCATTTTTTAAAATCCTCCTGTACAAACATCATTAGGACCTGTTGGTTAAGATTTTTGAAATTGCTGTGGGCAGGTCATCAAAGGCCCTCACATACATATACTTCCCTTTCCCCTTTTTGGCCATAAGTGAGTTCGCGTCAGGGTCAGACCCGCCGAGCCCGAAAGATATTCCCAGCACATGTAGACGGTCGTATCTGGAAGCAATTTCGACAGGATCTCCCCCGATCGTGGCCCACCCGTCCGTGACAAGAATACCGGTTTTAAGCATCGTTTTTGACTCGTTCAGGAGGGCGAGGCCTTCAATAAGTGCCTTTCTTATGTTTGTCGCTCCTCCGCTTTTTATATCAAGCATCTGATCCATTAGGTGTTTTAGGTTATTCGGTTCGTTGAGATGCTTGATAATGTCAGCGCCGCGGGCAAAAGTAAGGACGCTGTGAAAGTCATTTCTGAGCTTGCTCGCGAAAACTCCTGTCGCGATAGACGCTACCGTTATTTTCTCCTGATGCATGGAATTTGAAACGTCGAGCAGCAGGGCATAGGCGCTTTTCTGCTTGATCTTTTCATGGCAGTAGATATTCTCATATTCAAGTGTATGATGCCCGAGCTGTTCTTCAAGGGTCCTATCAACATCTATTTCATCAAGCCCCGGCCTGTACCTTGAGACAACCGTTTTTGTTATGCCTGAGGCCCCCGCGGCGATCTTCCGTGAAAGGAACATGATTTTTTGAAGAAGCAGTTTTCTTATCTCTAATTTCCTGGCAAAATCCGCCCTTTCCTGTATCATGGACAGGAGCTTCACCTGCAGGAAGCCTGTTTGCAGGTTTTTTATAGCCGTGATCAGCTCGTCAAAATACTGCTGGTTCAGAACGTCATTTAATGATGACGGTATACGGTAAAGCAGAGTTACGATATCCTCAAAATTCAGCAGGTTGATAGAGACTTCTAATTTTTTTAGAAGTCCGCCGGCATCAAATGTTACTTTTTTTTTTCATCGGTCTCGGGTTTGATGAATGTGTCTTCAGCCCTTTTCGCAGTGTTGGATGCAGGTGCAACGGAGGCTTTTTTATCTCCATGTATTGCCAGTGCCCTGGACACGAGTTTTTTAAGGAGCTCGCCAAACTTGTCCTCGGAGAAATCATGAAGCTCGATCTTTGTACGGAATGCCAGCCCGGCACACCTCAGCCAGCTGTTAATATCATCATTAAATGCCCTGTGCGCGGCCTGGAAGATGTCCGCTGTGTCGATAGCCCCTCTTATGGAAGAACCCCGCCTTATTTCCGGTTCATCTCTCGTGAGCCTGGTAAGGGCTACAGAGACATCAATTATGTCCTCATCGTTACAGCGTGACCTCATGCGGACAATCTCTTTCTCCTCCTCCTCTGATTGATAGGAGAGTCTGATACAGATAAAACGGTCTTTCAGTGCTTCACTCAACTGAGATGTGCCGATGTACTCATCAGGATTCTGTGTGGCTATGATCAAAAAGCCCTCTTTCGCGTCAACCCTTCCGAATTTCGGTATAAAGATGGTCTTTTCGTCCATCGCTGTGAGTAGAACATTCTGGGTTCCCTCAGGCATTCTATTGAGCTCATTTATTAGAAGGATTTCACCTTCCTGCATTGTGGTGGATAGGGGCCCTTTGATGAAAGATTCGCCGGTATAGCCTCTGGAGAGCACCAGGGGCGGATCAAACCACCCTGCAAGCTTTTGCTCGGTGTAGCGCTCATCTCCGTCAATTCTTACGAACTCCCGCTCAACGTAGGATGCCACCGCGAGGGCGATGGTTGTTTTCCCGACTCCCACCGCGCCTTCCAGCAGTATGTGTTTGCCGGCTCTCGCGGCAATGAGAGATGAGGTTATCTCCTCTTTTCTTCCGACGATATCGCATATCTTCTGAAGCTCTTTTACGGCTGTTTCCATTTTTAAGTCCTGCAATGGCTGTGTCGCTCGTGTAAGGTCATTAAAAAATTATTTTCTGCTGAATGCTGCGGAGAATTTTTTCGGGATTAACTCTGTTTTCAGCCCTTTAATAGTTAATATCCCGTTGTTGATAATTCCTTCTTTCCGAAGCTTCCTGGTGAAGTACCTCAAATATTTGAGGAATTTTCTATTGGTGAGCTTCCACATAAAAAAGCCGAGCCTGGACATCAGCCATTTGAGAATGGTTGTGCTGTAGAAACTCTTGTAAGCGTGGATAAGCTTTTTCTGGAGCCTATAGGGCGTTATGTGTTTTGGCAGTATAATGGTGTGGCTTCCATCATAGTAATTCCAGTCATTTATAAAGATACGGTTTTGTTCCTTCATTTCCCCGTAAAGCTTTGTTCCCGGAATGGGGAATAGGATCGAAAACTGCGCTGTACGGCTTCCTGAATTTCTGCTGAACCTGATGGTCTCCTCTATTGTGTCTTCATCATCGCTTTCCGCACCGAGAATATACATTGAATGAACTTTTATATCAGCTTCGTTTAGTATTTTTATGCAATTCTTTACGTCTTCAACCGACTGCCGTTTGTTATAATCCTCCAGAGCCTTTGGATTTATCGATTCAACACCTATAAAGGCTGTGCCGCATTTAGACCTCTGTAAAAGATCAACAAGTTCCTTATCCTTTGCAACCTCTACTCTGAACTGACTTGACCATATAAGGTCAAGGTCGGCCTTTATAAGTTTTTCGAGAAATATTTTCGTTTTTTCATGATTCGCGGCAAAATTGTCGTCGTAGAAGAAGGCGTACCGGAACCCTTCATTGTATCTCATCATAACCTCTTCCATGACGAGGTCCGCGTCCTTGATCCTGTATTTTCTGCCGAACATTTTTGTCACGGAACAAAAGTTACAGTCATAAGGGCACCCTCTGGAAGCCATTATTGGGGCGTGTCTCATATTGATCCTGTCTTTTTTAAGGCGGTAACCCTGTAGGAGCTTAAGTTCTAGCGGCGGTACATCATTCATGTTAACCCGGGATCCGTTCACAATCCGGTCTGTATTCCTTCCTTCAAAAATATCAAGTACGACATTCTCACCCTCTCCGACAACTACCTGGTCCGCGTGCTGAATCGCTTCTTCAGGGAGAGCGGAAACATGATTTCCGCCGAGGACAACCTTTTTGGAGGGGAACTGCCTCTTAATCGCGTCTGCTACCTGGTATGCCCTGTTTGCCGTGTGTGTTATTGTTGTAATACCGACCGCATCGGCCTCTTTTATGAAAGGATGGAATTCATCGGTTTTTTCATTATAAGCCGGGATAATATTTTCTTTAAATATTTTAACTGTGTGGCCCGCGTTCTTTAACATGGTACCCAGAAAAAGATTTCCCAGAAGGGGTAATTTTTTTAAAAAGAAGTAGGCATTGAAAGGCGGTTTTGGCTCTATAAACGCGAATTTCATTTTTATCTCTCCCTGGTCCCAGTGTAACTTTCATTATAATAAAACCGGGATATTTAGTAAATATAAAAATCTTCAACAGTCGGTATTTTTATATTAGTTTATATTATAGGTGCGAATTTCAAGGCTCAGTTTAAAATCCTATAAGGGGAGTTATGATGATGGTAAAAGCAGCGGTCCTGGGGGCCGGGTATATGGGAAGCGCAATTACATTCCCCCTGTCTGACAACGGCGTCAGGATTAACCTGTGGGGGACGTGGCTTGATGATGAGATAATTGATTCGTGCGAGCGGGCGAAGCATCCGAAATTAAAAAAGAAACTTTCTGAATCTGTCACCCTTTATTACTCGGATAAGCTAAAGGACGCAGTGAAAAATGTTGACATGATAATTATCGGGGTTTCGAGCGAGGGGTTTCTTCCGGTTTTTAATAGACTTCTCGATACATTGGAGCAGGATCCTCCGATTTTTACACTTACAAAGGGATTTATTTACGGAGAAAAGGGGGTAAAAAGGGTAAGTGAAGGCGCGGAGGAACTTTTCAGAAAAAAGTTTCCACACAGGAAATTTTTATGGACCTCTGTCGGTGGGCCTGTTAAGGCGACAGAACTCTCAAACAGGGTGCCCACTGCGACTGTTTTTGGTATGAACTGTCCTGAAATAAAGAAAAAGATAAAGTTTTTGTCAACAGGGTATTACAGGGTATTTACAAGTGATGATGTTGCCGGAGTTGAGCTTTCATCCGCTTTTAAAAACGTATACTCAATAGCGCTCGGTATTTGTGATGGCCTCTATCAGGAGCGGTCTTCAGGGATTTACCACAATTTAAGGGCGTTTCTGTTCAATCAGTCGATAAGGGAAATGGCGTTTCTGGTCGAAATGGCAGGCGGTAAAAGGGAGACAGTTTTTGACTTTGCCGGTGTCGGAGACCTTCACGTAACATCATCCTCAGGGAGGAACAGGAAGTTCGGGGAATATATCGGCATGGGGGTGAAAGCGGATAATGCCTATGAAAATATGCTTAAAGATGGAGAGATTGCGGAGGGGTATAGCGGGCTTAAGAACGGTATTGTCTGGGTAGATAAATTGAGAGATGATAGTTTGAAAGAGTTGCCACAGCTAAAAATGCTTCGCAGGGTTGTCTGGCTGAACCATTA
>NJBQ01000141.1 GCA_005223095.1 Candidatus Aerophobetes bacterium Ae_b3a | reverse complement strand
CACCGGTCTTGCTGCGGTCAAAAAAAGTAGGTGAGAGAGTATGAATATGAAAAAGGAGTTTATTGCGAAGGTATTCCTCCACCTTTCGAGAAGATCCGATAATGTGATAGCGCCAAAGATATCGAAACACTGCTACCAGGAGAACTAGCCCCAGAACGTAAAGAGCATACCTTGCAAGAAGTGGTCCCGTGGCCTGCCCCAGGGAGAGGGAGTTTATGGCGCCTCTGACCACCAGAGGTATGATGAGCTGAGCGGTATCGACAATAAGAAGGGAGGTAAGGCCAATAATTACCCCTCTTTTATACCTCAAAACCAAAGAGACAAGGTCTTTGAATTCCTTCATTTTAAAAAACCTACCTCCAACCTTTTCCAGAAAGCTTCCAGGGATAGATCACAGAGAGTCTTCGGCTAGTTCAGCGTCTCTACTTTTGTCAAGTTGGTGATTCTTTTGGCTATAATGATACTGCACACTTTTTTAAGAAGAACAATAGTAGAAGTTATTACTTCAATATAGCGAAACAGGGATTTCTCAGGCAAGATGGCAGGCTACCATGTGTCCACTAGCTATCTCGCTGAGTTGTGGTTCACGCTTCCGGCAAATGGATATGGCATGAGCACACCTGGTGTGGAATCTACACCCCGAGGGAACATTGATAGGGCTGGGAACGTCCCCCATCAAGATTTTTCCTTTCTTCCTGTATCGGGGATTGGGCACAGGTATAGCGGAAAGAAGAGCCTGAGTATAGTAGTGCTTTGGACTGCGAAATAACTCTGTTTTGGAAGCCATTTCCACTATCTTACCTAAGTACATTACGGCCACTCTGTCGCTTATGTGTTTTACTACACTCATATCATGAGCTATGAATAGAAGGGTAAGTCCAAATTCCTTTCGTAAATCCTGCAGCAGATTGATGATCTGGGCCTGAATGGAAACGTCCAGAGCTGACACAGGTTCATCTGCCACTATGAACTCAGGGTTTGTGGCTAGAGCTCTGGCAATTCCTATTCTCTGCCTTTGGCCGCCGCTGAATTCATGGGGGTATCTGTTCATTTGATCTGGCGTCAGACCGACTTTTCTTATAGTCTGTATTAGCTTTTCTTGTCTTCTCTTTTTGGAAGCTAACTTGTGTACTTCCATTGGTTCGGCAATAGTTGCTCCCACCGTCATTCTTGGGTCAAGGGAGCCAAAGGGGTCCTGGTAAATAATCATCATTCTTCTTCTGAACTTGACCATTTCTTTTCTTCTCAGGTGTGTTACCTCGTGGCCGTCGAAGTAAATGCTGCCGGCACTGGCATCTAGTATTCTCAGGAGCAGCTTCCCACAAGTAGTTTTCCCGCATCCAGACTCCCCGACCAGACTAAGAACTTCCCCTTTTCTTATGGAGAAACTTATACCATCTACGGCTCTAACAGCCTCTTTATGCCCGAAGAGTACCCCGCCGCTCCAGAACCATTTCTTCAAATTCTTCACTTCTACCAGGTTCTCCATTTCATCCCTTTCCTTTGACCAAATGGCATTTTACCAGATGATGGTCTTTCACTTGCACCAACTCAGGCATTTCTTGTAGGCATTTTGTCAGACGCAAGTCACACCTGGGGTGGAATGGACATCCGGAAGGGAGATCGAGGAGATTGGGTACCAGACCCTGAATTGTATCGAGACGTTCGCTCTCTCTATCCAGTCTGGGTATGGATTTCTGCAATCCTTTGGTATACGGGTGAAGTGGATTGCTAAAAAGCGTCTCTACATCGGTAGTTTCTACAATGTGCCCTGCATACATGACTGCCACACGGTCGCACATTTCCGCAATTACTCCAAGGTCATGAGTTATCAGCATCACAGAAGCATTGAATTTCTCCTTCAGTTCATGTATCAGTCTTAAAATCTGAGCCTGAATGGTAACATCCAGCGCAGTCGTTGGCTCGTCAGCAATAAGTAAGCCAGGGTTACAGGATAAAGCCATAGCAATCATCGCTCTCTGTCTCATTCCTCCCGATAGCTCATGAGGATAGCTGTTTATTCTCTTTTCTACATCAGGCATTCCCACAGTTTTCAGTACTTGTATTGCTTTTTGCCTTGCCTCTTCTTTTTTTAGTCCTTGATGTAGTTGAATTGATTCCATAATCTCATGACCAATGGTAAATACAGGGTCTAGCGAAGTCATGGGTTCCTGAAAAATCATAGATATCTTTTTGCCCCTAATTCTTCTCATTTCCTTCTCATCCAATTGCAAAAGGTTTTGACCTTCAAAATAGATTTCTCCGCCCACAATCTTTCCGGGAGGATTAGGAATTAGTCTCATAATGGAGAGTGCGGTGACGCTTTTACCGCATCCAGATTCTCCAACAATTCCCACGGTTTCTCCTTTGTTGATGGTGAAACTGATGCCATTCACAGCTTTCACCGTCCCTTCATGGCTGGAAAAGTCTGTTTCCAAATTTTTTACCTTAAGCAGCTCTTTCATGTCATGCTCTATGTCCTGAGTCTCGGGTCTAAAATATCTCTTAAGCCATCACCTAATAGATTAAGCCCCAGTACGGAAAAGAGTATAGCCATACCGGGGAAGGTTGCCGCCCACCACGCTCCGCTCACAATATAGGAATAACTTCTGGAGAGCATAGCTCCCCATTCCGGTGTTGGGGGCTGAGCACCCAGTCCCAGGAAACCCAATGCCGCGCAATCAAGAATAGCTGTTGCCAGCATCAGGGTTCCATATACAATGACCGGTGCTATACTATTAGGCAGAACATGGCGAAATATAATTCTCCAATTACTGGAACCTATTGCTTTTTGTACTTCGATGTATTCCATCTCCTTAATGTAGAGTACAGAACTTCTTATAATTCTGGCCATTTGGGGAGTATAGACAATGCCTATGGCAACCATGGCTTTGTCCAATCCTTGTCCTATGACTGCCACGATGACTATAGCCAAAAGCAAGGCTGGAAAGGCAAACATAATGTCGACTATTCTCATAACCGCCGCATCCACTGCTCCCCCATAGTAGCCCGCTATCACTCCCAAAATTATGCCGAAAAACATAGCAATTCCAACCGCAACAAAACCTGCGCTGAGACTGACCCGGGCTCCATAGATAACTCTGCTGAGAACATCTCTTCCCAGAGCATCGGTTCCCAGGGGCATACCTTTTACCGCCTCCTCACTCCAGAATCCGGGTTTCAATTTGTTGAAAAGCTGGGGAGGAGAAGGAGTGGGATCGTTGGGGGCAATATAGTTGGCGAATATTGCGGATAAAACAAGCACAATAAGGATTACCAGGCCAAAAACTGCTGATTTATTGTATTTAAATCTTCTTATTAGCTCTTTGGCTCTTGTCTCTCGTTTTCTCTTCATTTTTTTCTATTTATAATGGATTCTTGGATCGATATAGATATAGAGGATATCCGTTATCAGATTCACAATCACAAAAAAGAAAGCAAAAAAGAGCACACATCCCTGCACAGCAGGATAGTCCCTCATACGCACTGCAGTTACAACGTATCTGCCTATTCCAGGCCAGGAGAAAACCGTTTCTGTCAAGATAGCCCCGGCCAGCAGCAAACCAAAGTTTAGTCCAATTACAGTAATTACCGGAATCATTGCATTTCTCATAGCGTGCTTGTAGATTACTACTCTCTCTGATAACCCTTTGGCTCTTTCGGTGCGGATGAAATCCTGTCTCAATACCTCCAGCATACTTGACCTGGTTACTCTGGCGATGGTTGCCATGGGTATTGTTGCCAGAGCAATAGAAGGCAGAATCAAGTAACGAACTGCGCTAACCAGGCCTGCCATATTCCCGGTAATTATGCTATCGAGGATATAAAAGCCTGTGATACGATGAAAAGAGATGGCAATATCCATCCGCCCTCCAATAGGCAGCCATCTCAGGAACACTCCAAAAATCATCATAAGCATGATACCCAGCCAAAAAACGGGCATTGACACACCGAAGAGTGCTATTCCCATGAAGGTGTAGTCGAGAGCAGAATACTGCTTGGATGCAGAAATAATACCAGCTACACTTCCTACCAGTATAGCCAGGACCATTGCCGAGAGAGCAAGCTCAAATGTACTGGGAAATCTATGAAGTATCTCTTTGGTTATATATTCATTGGAGGCGATAGAGCGGCCCATGTTACCGCGTAAGACATTACCCAGCCATATCCCATATTGAACATAGACAGGCTTATCTAATCCGTATTTTTCCCTTATTCTATTAATTGTCTTTTGGGATGCATGTTCTCCAGCTATGGTTCGGGCGGGATCACCAGGGGCAAGATGTATTAGAGAAAAGGCAATGATTGAAGTTCCCAGCAGAACCGGTACTAACATTAACAATCTCTTTGTAATATACCACTTCAATTCATTATTACCTTTTCTCTTTGGAATAGATTCTTGATGAACTAGGAATTATATGGTCTACCGAAGGACATTTTCTGAAGAAGCCTTATAGCACCAAAGGGGTGATTTCAATCACCCCTTTGGTGTAAAAGACTTAAAGGAAAAAAGTCTCTTTTATTCTATCGACACAGGATAGAAGAACTTTCTCGACGTGGGATGGAGGGCATAACCCTCGACATTTTTCCGGAAGACTACATTCTGGTTCGAATGAGCCAGATATACCCATGGGGCAGCTTCGTGCACCATTTGCTGAAATATTCTGTAGTATTGTGCCCTTTTCTCCACATCATAGGTCTGTAATGCCTCGGAAAGTAGGAATTGTGCTCCCTCATCATTGTAGAAGCCATAGTTTCCGGCTGCGCCTATTGAACATTTATTTGCTCCATACAGCACATTCATAAAGTTATCCGGGTCTCCATTGTCACCTGTCCATCCCAGAAGACACATCTGATGGTTTCCAGCTTCGGTTTCCTGGAGATAGGTGCCCCAATCGACTTGATAGAATTTTACGGTTATACCCACAGCGGCCAGATAACTCTGAATTGCCTCACCAATTTTGGGAGGGTCGAACATGTAAGGCCTTGATACCGGCATTACATACAGAGTAACCTCGAAGCCGTCTGGATATCCTGCCTCTGCTAGAAGCCTCTTTGCTTTCT
>NJBQ01000140.1 GCA_005223095.1 Candidatus Aerophobetes bacterium Ae_b3a | reverse complement strand
TCTAGACTTAGTTGTCTATGATGCCACTACCAGTGCTGAGAAGGTGGAGATAGCTATAGATCATATTATTATAGAAAAGGCTGAAAAGGGGGCTCTTTTGATCAGTGAGTCCATGACATTCCGTAATAGCGGAGATAGGACCTATGTGGGGACGAAAAATCAAGCCTCTGGTGCATACGAGGTGCTTAGAATACCTTTGCCGGCAGGCTACCAAGATATCCAATATGTAGAGGGACTTATGGAATGTTGCGTCAGCCAGAGTGAGCACGGACTGAGTGATTCTATGGACCTGAAGCCGGGATTAAAGAAAGTATTGTTGCAGTATAGACTCCCCTACGGGGGTAGGAGCTCCCTGGTCAATAAATTTTTTCAATACCGCACGGCGGCCTTTTACATTCTGGCTCCAGCTCCCCTTGAGCTTTCCAGTGAGAGCCTCACTCTGGAGGGACCTCTGGAAATACAGGGGAGACAATACGTGGCTCTGGGGGGGGAAGGAATACCTGCCTCCAGCGAAATAACCTTCAAGATAAGCCAACTACCTTTTGTTTGGCCGCGACACACCGGCCTCCTCGTAGTTGTGTCAATCTTAGCTTTTGTTATGATATGGATTTCTTATTCTCTTTTGAAGAAAAAAGAGGAAAAGGGAGCTCCTCTGAAAATAACCAAGACAGAATCCCTACCGCAAACAGAGGAATATCTAAAAGCTAAGAAAAAAACTTTACTTTCTCTTATCGCTCATTTAGATGATCAATTTGAGGCAAAGGAGATTAGGCAGGACGCATACAAGGAAATGCGCCAAGAACTCAAAGAAAGATTAGTCAAGATTATGGAGAAACTGGTCAAAAAGGGAGGATAAAAATGAAATCTCTAGGGAAAAGAGAGGTAATCGGCTTTTTGGCTTTGACCTTCATGCTTACAGGCCTCTATATGGCATTTATCTATGCTCCTACAGATGCAAATATGGGGGACGTACAGAGGATATTCTATTTTCATGTCTCTTCTGCCTGGGTGGCCTTTCTGGCCTTCTTTCTCGTCTTTCTAGCCAGTATCCTGTATCTAAGGAGCAGAAGCCGCCGCTGGGACATTCTCGCTTACTGTTCAGCTGAGATCGGGGTGGTACTCACCACTCTGGCTCTCATAACCGGATCTATCTGGGCTAGGCCTATCTGGTATACCTGGTGGACGTGGGATTCTCGCCTAACCACCACTTTAGTTCTGTGGTTGATTTACGTAGCCTATTTAATGCTAAGAGCCTACAGCGAGGGCTCCCGGGGGGCCAGGTTTGCCGCTGTCTTTGCCATCATAGGATTCTTTGATGTTCCCATTGTTTTTATGTCCATTCGATGGTGGAGGGTCCAGCACCCGGGTCCGGTAATTGCAGCCGGAGCAAACGGAGGAGGATTAGCTCCTCCTATGCTCTATACCATGTTCGTGTGCCTGGCTGCTTTCACTCTCTTCTTTATCTATCTGCTTCTCTTGAGAATTGAATTGGAGAAGATTAAGGATGAGATAGAACATTTCAAAACAACGTCAGGAGGAAGTTAAATGGGAAATCTTGTTTATCTTTTTGCGGCCTATACCGTTATTTGGGTAGTTCTCTTTGCCTACGTCATCAACTTGTCTTTCAAGAATAGAGCCCTGAAAAAGAAACTTGAGGCTTTGGAAAGTACAAAAAAAGGAAAAGAATAAAAGAGCGAGGATAATCGCCATAAGCTAAAGGAAAATGAAGAGACCCCGATTTAAACTATGGATAAGAGCAATGAGGGCTCCCTTCTTTCAAGCGGTGATAGTCCCAACCATTCTGGGCACAGCAATTGCCTGGTACCGCAGTGGGATATTTTACTGGCAATACTTTTTATTAACTACTCTGGCTGTAATATTTATAAATGCAGGCACCAATCTGGCTAATGACTACTTTGACCACCAGAGTACCAGTGACGATATCAATAGAGATGCAACTCCCTTCAGTGGTGGGAGCCGGGTCATTCAAGAGAATCTGATTTCTCCAGGAAAGATGTACCGCTCTTCTTTGATATTCTTTGCATTGGCTGCTGTGATTGGGTTATATCTCGCTTTTACCCGGGGACTGCTGCTATTGATTATCGGAATTATCGGGGTTCTAATAGGCTATTTCTACACTGCCTCACCAATAAAATTAGGATATCGCGGCTGGGGAGAGTTTGTGGCTGGTCTGGGTTGCGGACCCTTGGTGGTACTGGGAGCCTATTACGTTCAGGCGCAAACCCTGAGCCTGGAAGCACTCTTCATTTCTATTCCGGTGGGGCTGTTAATTGCCGCTGTTCTTTATATCAATGAATTTCCTGACTATGCCTGTGATAAGAAAGCTGGCAAAAATACCCTGATTGTAAAAATGGGAAGAAAAAGAGCACGTAAGGGATTCTACTCTTTGTTATTGATTGCTTATCTATTTATCATTTTAGCAGCTATTCTAAAGATAGTTCCCTGCACCCTGCTCATTTCTCTACTTACTTTTCCTTTAGCCTGGAAGGCTATGAAGATAGCCCATTCCAGTTATGCAAGCAAGCAGGAGATTCTACCAGCTATGTCTGGCACCATAATTATACATTTGAGCGTTGGACTTCTGTTATCGGTTGGATATGTGTTAGCCAAGGTATTTCCCTGGCTCTAGAAGAAATCTCTGCTGCCAAGACCGATTATCAATGGCCGATAAGGAAGTGTGAGAAGGCCCCAAGGATTGACTCAAAAAATGAATTCTGCCTGGTATCTATATCTTCTTTCTTATTATATCAGGAGCCGTTTTTTTAATATCAAAAGACCTCTCCTGGCTGGACTGAAGATTACCCACCTCTGTAATCTCAAGTGTCGGCATTGTCCTTTTTGGAAAAAGGAAAAGGTGTCTCTTTCTTTTTTGCAGGTAAAGAACTCGCTCAGGCACCTTCATAACCTTGGTGTCAGGTTGGTAATTATCGAGGGAGGTGAGCCATTTTTATGGAAAGATAATGGTTACGACATCAGAGATGTTGTTTCCGAAGCCAATAAGCTCTTCTTCAGTGTGGGGGTAACTACCAATGGAACATTCCCCTTGCAAGCTGATGCTGACATTATCTGGGTAAGCATAGATGGGTTAAGGAAAACTCACGATTTACTCAGAGGGAAGAGCTTTGATAGAATTATGACTAATATCAAAAAATCAACCCATCCCAAAATATACGCTCATATCACCATTAACAAAGTGAATCAGGAAGATATAGCGGAAATGGTAAGGTATCTCTCCTCTAAGGTCAAGGGCCTGACTTTTCAATTTCATTATCCATATACAGGTGAGAACGACGGTCTGATGCTGACTTTTCAGGAACGAAAGGTCATACTGGATGAGCTTATTAAGTTAAAAAAGGATGGATTTCCCCTGGCAAATTCCTACGCCTGTCTTAAAGCTCTAAAGAATAATGAGTGGAGATGCCGTCCCTGGATGATTGCCAGCGTAGAACCCGATGGCAGACTTATTCAGGGTTGTTATATCAAGGGTCGTGGCCAGATATCCTGTAAAAAATGTGGTTTTTCTGCCCACACTGAAATATCGCTGGCTTACAGTGGCGTATTAGAGTCGATGAAAGCTGGTAAGAGAATCTTCTTATCTTCCCCGAGGTGAGTGTATGCCTAAAGTAGATTTAATCCTTCTCCATCCCCCCAGTGTGTACGATTTTAGAAGGAAGGCTGTCATATACGGGCCTGTCAGTGACGTTGTTCCCTCCACACCAATTTTTGAGATGTATCCCATCGGTTTTATGACCATAGCTAACTATTTGAAAAGCTCTGGATATTCAGTGCGTATTATCAATGTTGCCCTTAGGATGCTGAAAAGTAGGCGGTTTGATGTTGAAAGATTGATTAGGTCGCTCGATCCATTAGCTTTTGGTCTGGATTTACACTGGCTTTGCCATGCGCAAGGAAGTCTGGAATTGGCCAAAATTGTTAAGAAGTACCATCCTCAAACTCCGGTCATCTTGGGAGGACTGTCGGCCTCGTACTATCACCAGGAAGTCATCTTATATCCTCAGGTTGACTATGTCATCCGGGGTGATTCGGCGGAAGAGCCGCTTCGTCAGCTTCTGGAAATGATTCGACGGAAGGGACCTCTCAAAAGTGTCCCTAATTTGACCTGGCAAGATGATGGGGGCGGAATCCGGGTAAATGAATTATCCTATGTACCTTCTGATCTGGACGACCTCTCTTTTGATTATAGAGGCGTAATGACCTCGAGTGCTCAGTATAAAGATATTGCAGGCCACTTGCCCTTCCGGGGTTGGCTCAATTATCCCATTGTGGCCGTGTTACCATGGCGTGGCTGCAGACGCAACTGTTTAACCTGTGGGGGAGCGGCCCAAACCTACAAAAGTATCTGTGGGCGAAGTCGGCCAGCTTATCGGAATGCTCGATTGGTAGCTGAAGATATTGCCTCAGCTTCCCGTTATCTAAACGGTCCAATATTCATATTAGGAGACATTCGTCAGGCAGGCCAGGAGTACGTTGAAAGATTATTGGGTGAAATCAAGAAGAAAAGAGTTAACAATGATATAGTCTTAGAACTCTCTTCCCCGGCCTCTAAGGAATTTTTAGGAATGGCAGCTACCTCTATTGCCAGATTCAGTATCGAAATTTCGCCTGAGTCGCATGATCAGGAGGTCCGTAAGGCATTCGGAAGAACCTATAGTAACCAGAGTTTGGAAAGGACCATTGAGGATGCTTTAAAATTAGGGTGCAGGAGAGTAGATTTGTTTTTTATGATCGGCCTACCCCGACAGACTCCGGAATCGGTGCAGGAAACAATTAAGTATTGTGGAGCCCTATTAAAAGAATACAGCAAGAATGGAAACACTCGAGTTCATCCTTATATTTCTCCTCTGGCTCCCTTCTTAGATCCAGGAAGTCGGGCCTTTGAAAACCCACAAAAGTATGGCTACAAATTATTTTACAAAACCCTGGAAGAACACCGGCAGGCATTACTGGCTCCCAGTTGGAAGTATGTACTGAACTACGAAACTGAATGGATGAGCCGAGATGAATTGGTTAGCTCTACATATGAAGCTGCCCTCGG
>NJBQ01000139.1 GCA_005223095.1 Candidatus Aerophobetes bacterium Ae_b3a | reverse complement strand
CAGGGTTACCTTCTCTACTGGCGGGACCTTACCCGGGGGAAAAGCCTCCAGTATCTGATCAATAACCAGAGTCAAATACTTCAAAATAGCTGCAATGGGTCGCTTAGCCTTTCCAGCACTAGACAGACTTGGTGTTCCAACCGTTCCTTCAGGTGTAGCAGCTATCTCGATAGCCATCTGACCTTCGCCCTCAGACCAACGGTGAGGTCTGCGAAGAGGATCTACTGATTTATCAAAATGACCATCGGGAAGAAACCCTTCTCCTTTAGTGTCCTGCGCCAGGCTGATGTCCACCGTCCCTTGAGGAAACATCAAAAGAGCTACTGAGGTCTCTGACTCATCTGCATGGACAAAATGTGTCTCCATGCTATCTTTTTTCCCGGTTGGCCCGAAGAACTCTCTTACTCCCCGATGCCAATCAAGTACCTGAAATACTCCTGGAAGCTGATAACGATACATAAACTCATGTAAGGCTGATTCCAGAACCCAGAGTTGGCCGTGGTTGTTAATGATAATCTGCTTTCGAAAACCATCGTTCCACAGACCAAGCATAACATAAATAAGGAGTTCCCGTACCGCATCCTGGGGTATATTCACCGTACCTGGCATTCCAATGTGATGATAGGGATGTGCTCCATAATTGAGAGGAGGCAAAGCAAGATTGACTGGGCGACCCTTTTTAGCTGTATATCTTCTTAGTGCCTCGGCAATCTGAGTCACCATAAAGGTATCCAGGCCAGAGATAGTATGTCTACCATGGTTCTCTGTACATCCCACTGGAATAATAACAATATCATTTTTGCGGCGATTTTCAATGAGTCTCTGGCGGACCGTAGTCTGGATATAACTTCCTGGTTTTCCTAGCTCGGGAAGGGAGGGTACCTCATATTCGGCTAAGATTCTTTCAATCTCTTCCTCTGATGCATCCCATACTTCCTTTTTCAATCTGCCCACATCTGTATTTTCAAACATAATAGCCGGGTTTTCGGTGGTTAACCACATCTTGTTTTTCTCTTTTTCATCAGACACTTTTGTCTCCTTTTTTACGGCGTTATGACAACTTTGATAGCCTCACCTTTTCTCATGGCCTCTATTCCCTTATGAACGTCTTCCAAGGGAAGCCTATGCGTGATGAGCTTTTCTAAATCTAAAACTTTACTTTCTATTATCTTAATGGCAAACGGGAAGGTAAACCTGGTAATGAAACTACCCATCACAGTAAGTTCATTTTTGGTAATATCATTTTGGGCCACCTGAGCTCTTGCCTGGTAGTTTTGACCGAAAAGAAGAATGCGACCGCCTCTTCGCACAATAGCCATAGCGCTCTTAACTAACGTCCCTACTGCATCTACTACCACATCTGCCCCCACAATAGTCTCCTCTTTGACTATTCTCTCCAGATTGTCTTTCAAGGGATTCACAACCCGGCTGGCCCCACTTTCATAAGCAAATTTAGCCCGGTATTCTGATATTTCAGAAACTATGATCTTTCCTGCCCCTGATGCCTTAAACATTTGGATGAATAAAAGCCCTATAGGTCCGGCTCCCAGAACTGCCACCAACTCACCGGGATGGACTTTAAGCCTCTGAGTGGCACTAACAACACAGGAAAGGGGCTCAGTAAAAACAGCCAATTCCGGTACAAGGTCAGGAGAAATCTTGTGCAAGACCTTAGCAGGAGCAACATTGTATCTGGCAAATCCACCATTAATGAATATCCCCAGGGTAGTCATATTCTCACACATATTGGGGATGCCCATTTTGCAGTAAGAACAATTTCCGCAGGTAATATTGGGGTTAACTACCACCCGATCACCTTTTTTGAATTGAGTGACTGCTTCTCCCACCTCAAGAACTTTCCCGGTATATTCGTGCGATAAAATGACACCTTCTGTAGCTGGATGCCCAGGAGGAACCTCTAAAATACGCATATCGGTACCGCAAATACTGGCCGCTTCCACCTGAAGAAGTACCTCATCCGGTTTCTTAATCTCAGGAACTGGAACCTCCTTTAAATTGAGTCTCCCCTTTCCTTCAAACACCGCCGCCAACATCTTCTTCTCCATTGTTTTATCCCTTTTTTAATCAAGAACTGCTGTAATTTTACATTCCTTCCGATCAGTCTGGAGTAGAACTATATTTTCTGGAACTTCCTTTAAAGTTATCTTCTTGGTAATCAAGGGTGTTGTGTCCATTCCGGCAGCCATAGAACTTATTACTCTGGGAAAAGTCCCGTGACCGGAGTGTCCCTGAGAGCCAACCAGAGAGGCTCTGCGCACCTGAAATACCTCACCAGTGAGAGGAATTTTCTTGGCTGACCGGGCTACAATCACTACTGTACTATTAATTTGCTTTCCTCGCCAGATAGTCTCTTCAATATCAGCAAAGACCTTGTCAGGGAGACCTGTAGCCTCAAGATATAGTTTTGCTCCCATATCTTGTGTTAACTCTAAGACTCGCTCGCTAAAATCCTCTTTTGAGGGGTCAATAACAGAATCTGCCCCCATTATCTTTCCCCGCTCTCTTCTTTCCTGGGAAGGCTCAGATAGTATTACCTTAGCTGCCCCGGCTCTCTTTAAGATAGCCACAGCAGCCAGACCAATTGGTCCTCCCCCTAAAATGACTACATTATCTCCGGGACGAATACCACCACCTCGCTCTATTACTGCGTTATAAGCTACGGAGGTTGGCTCAACCAGGCTTCCAGCCAGAAATATGTCCTCACTCTTATAACTCCCCCTTAACTCTTCCAGACTCCATACATAGCGAGCATCCACTTTTACATATTCAGCAAAGGCTCCATCACAGCTAAAACCCAACTCCTGTAGCCTTTCACAGTGATTAGGATAGCCGTCAGCGCAAGGGCGACAGGATGCACACCAGAGCATCTCTTCAGCAGTGACTGCCTCACCCTCGTTATATCTCTTCCCGCTGCCTTTATTGATAGCCTCTTTTCCTGCCTTAGCCACAATGCCAGAAAATTCATGTCCCAGGGTGCAAGGAAAAGCAGTAAGTCCTGGATACCAGATATATCCTTCCTCATCAGACTGAGCCATATGAACATCAGAGCCGCAAATACCGCAGGCTTTCACCTTAATGAGAACCTCAGTAGGACTAATTTCAGGAATATCCTTTTCCACTATTTTAAGACCAGGATTCCGCCAGGCCTGGCTTCCCAGATAGGTGAGTTTTCCCTCCACATCCTTTGAACCTAACCTAAAGCTCTTCTTTGGATCCCACCTTGCAGATAAAACTACACTTTTCATCTTAGCCATTATCCAACTCCTTCTTATACTATCTTTACACTATATCGCTAATGCTATTAGCTGCCAAGTCTAACTCAAACTCTTTTGATAAGGCATCCACATCCTCAATATTTCCTCTGAATGGACCTTCTTTTTCCAACTTAAGAGTGGTTAAAGCTGCTGCAAAGTAAAGTGCCTTATCAGGCGGTAAAGTTAAGCGCTTTGCTATATAAGTAGAGATACAAGTATCACCTCGGCCGGTGCGTCCCTTTAGGCACTTTGGACGGAAAGGAGCTTGATAGAATTTTCCTTTTGCAAGTAAAAACACGCCCTCTTTATGAGTTATCAGGACCTCTGATGGACCCATTCTAGCCAAGAGCTGAGCAGCCGTTGGTAGATCAGAAGTCTCAGTTAAAAGCCGGACTTCAATAATATCCGCCTTCAAGTATTTTAGGTAGGGCAAGGCTGCTCTCTTCTCATCCCAGTCCTTTAAGACAAGCCGAGCACCCTCCTTTACCCTGACAAATCCCTGAACATCCAGAGAAAGATCAGCTTTCTTGGAAAGGCTTCTTATCAAATCAAGGGACATCTCTCCCTTGATTAAGGCACCAATATGAATTATCTTAGCCTCAATATTTGGAAAGTCCTTTTGGCTAAAAAGGCCGGCAAATCCTAAAGGATAACTCTGGCGCTTATCTGGATCTTCGGGAAAATAAACATTTCTTATCCCTGTTGTCTGAGGACCCTCCCTGGCAAATATAGAAATGCCTGCTCTTTTAAAGATGGAGAGTTGAGGAAAATCCTTCCTGGCCAGTTTCGTCACCACAGCTACCTTAATACCCATCATCTTAAGGGGAAAGGCGCCATAATAGACAGCGCCGCCAAGAACATCTCTTTCCTTTCCATCGATAATATCTTTATCTTTGGCAAAATGTCCTAATAACACCACATCAAAGTTTTGGGGAGGCATCTTTCTTCCCTTAGATTGGAGATTGAAAAGGAACATGAGCCTCTTCAATATATTTATAAAGCCTCTTTACAATCCCCCCATAAAACGGCTCATACCTGGGATCTATCTCCGCCATAGCTATACCTTTATATTCTCTTATCAAGGGAAAAATTTTCTCATAGGGAATTGTTCCCATCCCGGGAGGCATATGTAAGTCTCCTTCTCCAAAGGGAAGCCGATTTATGTAAGGTGTATCCTGAGAAGTTATATTTGCTCGACCAAAATTATCGTGTATATGGATGTGTTTTAGGTAGGGAAGAGCCTCTTTTATCGATCTTAAGAATTCCCTCTCTCCACCATAGCAGCTATAATAAAGGAAGGCATGCCCGAAATCATAAGTTATTCCTACATTTTCCCTGTTTATCTTCTTCACTACCGTTACCAATTCTCTAATAGATAATGCACCATTTTCAAGACAAATTTGAACTCCCCTTCTATCGGCAGACTCACCTAGGGTCTTCAGTGCTCTAATTTCTCTCTCACTGGCTAGATTTTGAAGCTTACCCTCTTGCTTTCTCCTCTCAAAATCGCCATTATGGTAGACCAGAACCTTTGCCTCTAGTTCCCAGGCAAACTCAATAGAAGATTGAAAGACCTCCTTTTGCAAGTCAAAATTATCCTTCCTTAGATTTAAGGGATCGGGAGAATGGGCAGTGGCTTTTAAATTATACCTTCTCAAAGCCTCTTTAACTCTTTTGACATTTTCCAGATTAAGTTTGCCGTTTATCACTCCATCTACTCCATGTACAGGTATCTCCACATAATCAAATCCAATCTTCTCAAAATAAGCCAGATCTCTTTCAAGAAGCTCAATATCACCATTTATTCTGGGTGAATGAGCATTTATCCCTA
>NJBQ01000036.1 GCA_005223095.1 Candidatus Aerophobetes bacterium Ae_b3a | reverse complement strand
AAGTTCTACTTTTGAACGGCCTTAGACTTATTCAGCTCTCTATTCGGTAAATTTACTCAAGGAACGAGTGTCCCATTGTACCATATTTTCAATAAAATAGTCTAATGGAACGGAGTGAAGCAATCTCCTCTTGAAATTGCCAAATCTGCTCTGAGTCTAGTTTTAAGATTGTTTCAGGACTTCGTTCTTGGCAATGACATTAGGGCAATTTTGTTCGAGAAAGAGACTTTTTCAACAATCTCGTTGTAGGAAGTTGACAAATTTTTCTTGATGGTGTATATTTCTACTATAACAATAGGAATAGTAGAAGTTCTTGCATGAAAGAAGAGAAAGATGAGCCTGGTACTGAAAGTGTGATTTGGAGATAGGAGAGTTTTAATGAAAAAACCCCTTGCTCAAATGTCTGATGGGGAAATAAAAAGTGCTGTGGCAAATAAATATGGAGAAGTAGCGACAGAGCCCAAGGGTAAGTTTAACTTTCCAGTCGGTCGCAAATTTGCTGAAAGCGTTGGATATTCAGCAGAACTATTAGACAAAATTCCACCATCGCTCTGGGAGTCGTTTACTGGTGCTGGTAACCCTCAGCCTTATGTTGATATTACCTCTGGTGAAACTGTTCTTGACCTTGGCTGTGGCGCTGGCCTCGATCTTTACTTGTATGCTCAGGCAACCGGCCCTAACGGGAGAGTTTACGGCCTCGATGTGTCAGATGAAATGATTGGTAAAGCGAAGCACAATATGGAAATACTCAACATAAAAAATGTCGAATTTCTTTCGGCCTCGGCAGATAATATACCGCTGCCGGACAACTGTGTCGATATTCTAACTGCCAACGGGATATATAATCTTTCTCCCGACAAGGAGGAGATTATGCGTGAGGTTGTTCGCGTTTTGCGTCCCGGCGGGCGCACGATCTTCGCTGAAATTGTCCTTAAGGCTCGTTTGCCGGAAGAGATACGTAAAAACATCAATGATTGGTTTCGTTGTATAGGTGGGGCACTACCCCTCAATGACTTTCTCAAGAATTTGCAGGAGGTGGGACTAAGAGATGCAAAGGCTCTTTGGATTGGTCGTAATGCTCGAACTGGACATGAACTTTCCTTATGTGCTGTGATAAGGGCAAAGAAAGACTAATGTACTGAGTATTGCCCTAGCGAAGATTACTTTCAATTTCCTTAAGTCTTTTCTTTAACCTGCCTGACTTATGTAAAAGAACCTCTCTTTTTTCTTTTTCTTTTTGGACAATCTCGGGTGGGGCTTTTTCTAGAAAATGCGGCTTGGATAGTCTTTTTTCCAGTACAAGTATCTCTTTTTCTAATTTCTGCCAGTTTGCTTTTAATCTCTTCTTCTCTTTGTCCATATCTATCAGTTCGGCCAGGGGAATGAAGATTTCTACATCTTCTATTAAAGAGGAGGCTGAATAGGCTGGCTTAGTTATATTTTTATCGATGACCAATTTTTTTGCTTTTGCCAGATTAGTAATTTCTTTTTTATTTTCTTTCAGGATATTGAGATTATTCTTACTAGAAGGTTTAAGCCAGAGTTCCATTTTTATCTGGGGGGGAATTCCTATTTCAGACCTGATAGTACGTGCCTCTTGGATGATTTCCCTTAAAAGATGCATCTCTTTATTTGCCTCCGGGCTCATTTTTTTACTGGGAAGGGGCCAGGGAGAGATCATAATGCTTTCTTTAGCTCCAGGCAGGCGCTGATAAATCTCCTCAGTGATAAAAGGGATGAAGGGATGAAGGAGCTTTAGAGTTCCTTTCAGGATATACCAGAGTATCCATTGAGCTGTATAACGGGACGATGAATCTCCTTTATCAAGAAGGCGAAACTTTACCAGCTCTATATACCAATCGCAGAACTCTCCCCAGAAAAACTGATAGAGGCGATGAGCTGCCTGGGAAAACTCAAAGTTTTCTAGATTTAGAGTGACTTCCTTAATGAGAGAAAAATAGAGATTAAGGATCCATTTATCAGATAGTCTCATTAATTCTGGATTCGGTTTTTCTTCCTGGGGAGCAAAGTCTTCCAGATTCATCAGCACAAAGCGGGAAGCATTCCAGATTTTATTGGCAAAATTACGGTAGCCGCGTACTCTATCTTCGGAAAAAGGAAGGTAGGGGGAATCTGCCTGAGGGGAAACAAGGGCAAATCTGAAGGCATCTGTTCCGTAATTTTCCATTATTATTAGAGGGTCTATTACATTGCCCCTGGATTTACTCATTTTCTGTCCTTTCTCATCGGAAATAAGGGGATGGAGATAGACCTTGTGAAAGGGAACCTTACCGGTAAATTTCAATCCCATCATTATCATTCGAGCCACCCAGAAGAAGAGGATATCCCAGGCAGGACATAGAACAGAGGTGGGATAGAATTTTTCCAATTTTTCTGTTTTTTCAGGCCAACCCAGAGTAGTAAAGGGCCAGAGGCTGGAGGAGAACCAGGTATCCAGGACATCTTCCTCCTGTCTGAGTTCTGTCTTATCACAGGAGGAACAGGCTGGAGGCCTATCTTCAGCTATAGTTGGCTTCCCACAGTCCTCACAATACCAGACCGGCAATTGGTGGCCCCACCATAGCTGACGGGAAATACACCAATCATGAATATTCTCCATCCATTGAAAGTAGTTTTTCTCCCAGCGAGAAGGAATAAATTCTACTTCGTTCTCTTTGACCGCTCTCATAGCTTCTTTGGCTAAATCTTTTGTTCGCACAAACCATTGTGGAGAAAGATAGGGCTCTACTATTTCTTGGCAGCGATAGCAACGTCCTATACGGTAGTTATAGTCTTCTGTTTTCTCTAGATAGTTTTCTTTCTTGAGGTCAGCCAGTACTTTTTCTCGACACTTATGTCTATCTAAACCTTGATAGATTCCTCCTTTTTCATTTATGGTAGCCTCTTTACTTAACACGTTAATAAAGGGAAGGTTATGTTTTTTCCCTATTAAGAAATCATTAGTATTATGAGCCGGTGTAATTTTGAGAGCCCCAGTTCCAAATTCTGGGTCAACATATTCATCAAGAATGATGGGAAGTTCGCGTCCCAGCAAAGGTAAAATCAATTTTTTCCCTTTTAGTTTTTTGAATCTTTCATCTTTTGGATTTACTGCTACTGCTGTGTCCCCCAGCATAGTCTCGGGACGGGTAGTGGCTACCACCAGATACTCTTTCTTATCTTTAAAGGGGTATCTTATATAGTAGAGTTTTCCTCTTATCTCTTCATGCTCTACCTCAATATCAGACAAAGCTGTCCCACAACGAGGGCACCAATTAACAATATAATCTCCCCGGTAAATATAGCCTTGCTGGTAAAGCTCTACAAATACTTTTCTTACTGCTGCTGAGTGCTCTTTATCCATAGTGAAGGATTTATCCTTCCAGCTACAGGAGACACCCAGGCTTCTCAATTGGAAAAAGATTCTCTCTCCATATTTCTCTTTCCACTGCCAAACTCGTTCGAGAAATTTCTCCCTTCCTAAATGCTGTCTGGTTACTCCTTCTTTAGCCAGGCTCTTTTCTACTACATTTTGGGTGGCAATTCCGGCATGGTCAGTCCCTGGAATCCATAAGGTTTCATAGCCCTGCATGCGTCTAAAACGAGTGAGAATATCGTGCAGAGTGTCTTCAAAGGCATGTCCCACGGAAAGAATTCCGGTAATGTTGGGAGGAGGCATAATCATACAGAAGGTCTCTTTTTTTATACCCTGCCGAGGAGAGAAATAGTCTCTTTTTTCCCACCAATCAAGCCATTTTTTTTCTATTTCCTTGGGTTCGTAGCGTTTTTTCATTGGCTTCTTGTGTTGTGTGTTTTAAGTCTTTTACGCAATCGCAAAACGATATACGAACAATCAACTCACTAGGGAATCTTAACCAAAGGGTATAGTGTTGTCAAGTTTGACAGAGACTGGCAAATGTTATATTTTAAAAGTAATGAGTGAAGTTTTTCCTTAACTTAGAAGCCTGGAGATTTATACGGTTGCCAAGGGACACTCTTTGAAAAAACGTGAATCGTATCTAGTATCTCGTATCTGGAAAAAAGACTTTAGAGCACTCAAAAGGATAGGTTATACTAGATACTAGATACGAACAACGAGATACGAGAATGGTGAGGGAAGAAATTGTCCTGAGGCATGTTTTGAGTTAGGATGTAGAATGAAATTAGTGGTATTCGTGCTTAACAAGGAAGAGTTTCTGGAAGATGTTTTGGAAGCTTTCATAGAAGCAGGAATTACCGGTGCTACTATTCTGGATAGCGAGGGAATGGGGAGGTTCTTGACCTATGAGGTCCCTCTCTTTGCTGACTTCAGGGATTTTATGAAAGGGAATAAACCTTACAACAAGACTATATTTTCCGTGGTAGATGAAGACGAAAAAATCAAAAAAGTAGAAGAGCTGATTGAGCAGATATGTGGTGATTTATCTTCTCCAGGTACAGGTGTTTTTTTTACCCTTCCTGTAGATCATATCAAGGGTTTGATTAAGGGAACAGAGTAAGGGGAAAGGATGTTATATTGTGAAAATCCTAGACTTAATAGATCCTCAGTGTATCAAGTTAGAGCTTGAATCAAGAAAGAAAAAAGAACTGGCAGAAGAGATGGTTGACCTTCTTTTTCAATCCGGCAAGATAAAGGAAAAGGAAAGAGTGAAAGAGACTATGATGGAACGAGAGAAAAAAGGTAGTTCAGGCATTGGTGAAGGAATTGCTATTCCCCATATAATGTCCTCAGAAGTCTCCCAAACACTTATGGCTTTTGGACAGAGTAAAAAAGGCATTAATTTCGCCTCAATAGACGGAAAGCCAATATACCTTGTTTTCCTTTTAATCGGCCCAGCTAATGATGCTATGCTTCATCTGAAGATACTGGCTAAGCTCTGCCGATTTCTGCATAATTCTCTCTTTAAAGAGGCTTTATTGAATGCTAATAACAAAGAAGAAATTATTCAAGCCTTTGCAGAAGAAGAGAAAAGAGAAGGTTAAGAGTGTGAATGTTCATTCAAAATGGAAGATAATAAGAATCCTACTTACCGCCAGTTATCTTATGCTAGGGTGGATTTTTTTTACTGTGAATCTGGCTCCTTTTTCTCTCTTCCTTGGCCTGACGCTTTCCTTTGCCGTTGCTTTCTTTACTTATGACCTATTTATTGAAAAAGAAGAGGCAGCACGCCGTAGTCTCCTTCCCAGAATATACTTACTAATTCTTTATCCCCTGGTTTTATTGACAAAAGTCTATCTGGCCAGTTTCAAGATGATTATCCCTGTAATTAGTGGCCAGAGTAATCCTCGTGTAGTCCATTTTCGTACTCGCCTGAAGTCAGAATTAGCCAGGGTTGTTCTAGCTAATTCTATTACTCTTACTCCGGGAACCCTGACTCTTGACCTGGATAATGACCATTTAATAGTGCACTGGTTGGATGCAAAAACTATCCATAGTCACTATGCGGCAAGACTCATCAAGGGGCACTTTGAATCCTGGTTAAAAAGGATTTGGATGTGAGTGTATTCGTTATAGCGAGCTTTTGTTTTTTAGTTACTTCTTTATTGAGTCTTATTAGAATTATTATTGGTCCTACTGCCCAGGATCGCTTGGTAGGGTTGAATCTCATTGTTCCTCAAGTAGTTGCTATTATGGTGTTGATGGCGATTAATTTTAATCGCACTATTTATCTGGATGTGGCTCTAGTTTATGCTATTCTTGGTTTTATCAGTATCATTGCTATTACTAAGTACCTTAAGGGAAAGAAGTTGCACGAATGATATTTATTTTCTACATTTTTCTCTTTTTGAGTATTTTCTTCGCTTTTTTCGGTAATATTGGCATGCTGCGGTTTCCTGATGTTTATACGCGTCTGCAGGCTTCTTCCAAATGTGCTACCACTTCTCTTCTTTCTCTTTTTATTGGTCTTATGATTTTTAAAGGATTTAGCTCCATAAGTGTGAGGATTTTGGTTATCGGTATATTCTTCCTCCTCACTAGCCCTGTTGCTTCTCACGCTATTGGTAGAAGTGCCTATGAAGGGGGGATTTTACCCTGGCGGAGAGTGAGAAAAAAGGAAGATATTTCTGAGGATAGGTAACATGTTGGAAATCATTCTTCTTATTATTCTTGTTCTGGCTATTTTATCCCTGCAGTTCAAAGATTTATTGAGTGCTATTATCTCTCTGGCTGCTTTTAGTTTTATGCTTTCTTTACTTTTTTACTATCTACACGCTCCTGATGTGGCTATTGCTGAAGCAGCCGTGGGAGCTGGGGTAACTACTATTCTGTTTGTCCTGGTAATAAGTCGAACTAAGCGGAGAGAAAGATGAAAAGGATTTTCCCTCTGCTAGTTTTGCTGGCTCTGGCAATGCTACTTATCTGGGGGGTTGAGCTTTCCTCTCCTGTCCCTCGCGTTATTACCCGATATTATATAGACTATGGCAGGGAAGAGACAGGAGTTATTAACTTAGTTTCTGCTATTTATTTAGGTTATAGGGCTTTCGATACCTTTGGGGAGACACTTGTGCTACTTTTGGCTGTCTCCGGGGTGGCAATGCTATTTAAGAAAACTTGAGAGGAAGAATATTTTCCCCCTCACCCATTCCCTCTCCCCTGGGGGGAGAGGATTAAGGAGAGGGGAGCACCTAGGATCGAGTATTCCCTATGGTTTTGAATTTTTTGTCTTTTACTATACGCTGTACGCTACCCGCTATACGCTGTATTTATTCATGAACTATGAACTAAGAAAGGAGGCAAGATGGAGAGATCGCAAATAGTGACTATGGTTTCCAGGAAGTTAGTTCCCTTTATTCTTCTTTTTGGACTTTATCTTATATCCTATGGCCACCTTTCTCCGGGAGGAGGCTTTCAGGGAGGAGTAGTTCTGGCATCCGGGATACTTCTTCTCTTCCTTTCGCACGGATTTACTCTGGTTCAAAGGAGCTTTCCTGAGAGGCATCTCAATCTGACAGAGCTGGTGATGGTTCTTCTTTTTCTTCTTCTCGGCTTGGCTGGTCTTCTCTTGGGAAAGTCTTTCTTGAGTAATATTTTACTCTTAGGAGAGGCAGGGGAGATACCCAGCGCCGGATTTATTCTTCTGCTTAATATGATTATCGGTCTGAAGGTGGGAGCAGGGATTACTCTTATTTGCTTCTATTTATTTAGGTCCTGATTTCGTATATCGATACTCGATCCTCGATACTCGTTTTGGTTTCACCTCTCACCCTTCGTCTTCCTCCTTTTACGAGCATCGAGCATCTAGGATCGAGCATCCAGAACCTAGATTCTTTTTTATCGATGAACCATGAACAATGAACTACTTGTTGTGGGTTTTCTGTTTTTTCCCTTGTTTTTATCGATGAACCATGAACAATGAACTATGAACTATATTTAAGGAGTCCAGTTAGTGTCTTTTTATCTTATTGTAGCCATTTTCATGGTGGGAATATGGGGCCTGATAGCCAAAGATAACCTTATCAAGAAAATAATAGGATTAAACATCCTCAATAGTGGGATAGTTCTTTTCTTTGTCTATATAGGGTCTTTTCAGGGTACTACCGCTCCCATAATGGAAAAAGGGATAAAAGATGTGGTAGACCCTATTCCTCAGGCCCTTATGCTTACCGCCATTGTCATTGGAATCTGTCTTACCGCTCTAGCTTTAGCTTTAGTCTTGAAACTCTATCAGAAGTACAAGACTTTAAGTATTTCTCAAATAGAAAAAATGAGCAAAGATGAATAATATACTGATTCTTCTTATAGTCCTGCCTCTTTTAAGCTCTTTCCTCGTTCTCTTGGTAAGCTTCATCTCTCGTTCTTTTCCGGGTAAGATATTTAGCTTAGGAGGAATTGCTCTTTCTTTAGGTTTACTTTTCCTGATAGCGCCTGCTATATTTTCCGGTGGAACTTTTAGCTACAGTGTAGGAGGATGGAAAGGGCCTCTGGGAATAACTCTTTATATGGATGGCTTAGCCTGGCTTACCTCTTTGATAGGGACGATTATTGCTTTGCTTGCTCTTATCTATAGCTCGGGAGAAAAAGATTATCATCCCAGGTTTTATTTCTTTTTTCTATTACTTCTGGTAGGGATGCAAGGAGTTATTCTTACCGATGACATCTTTAATATGTTTGTCTTTTTTGAGATTCTTTCTATCTCTACCTATGCCCTGGTTGCTTATTTCCAGACTGGGAGAGCCATAAGAGCCAGTTTCGATTACCTTCTCTTGAGCAGTCTGGGAGCTGCCTTTTTTTTGTTAGGCATAGGGCTTATTTATCAAGCAGGTGGGGTATTGAGTTTAGAGGGTATAAGAGAAGTCACTATCCATTTACAGAAAAACTCGCCTTCTATGTTTAATCTGGCAGTTGTTTGCCTGGTAATAGGTATCGGTATTAAGGCTGCTTTTATTCCTCTTCATACCTGGCTGCCCAATGCTCATGCCTATGCTCCTACTCCTGTCTCTGCTCTTTTATCGGCGGTGATGATTAAAGTTTCTTTTCTGGCTACCTGGAGAATTATCGATATTTTTCAGGCATTTAGCTTGCAATATCTTTTTATATGGTTAGGAGCTTTTACTGCTTTTTTAGCTGTGATTTGGGCCTTGGCCCAAACTGACATTAAGAAAATCCTTGCCTATCATAGCATTTCCCAGATGGGATTCATAGTAGCTTCTTTTGGAGTAGCTTCATCTTTATCCCTCACTGCTTCCTTTTTTCATATAATTAACCACTCTCTCTTTAAGAGCCTACTCTTTCTTTCGGCTGGCCTGGTTATTTATACTACCGGGATAAGAGATGTAAGTAAATTATCAGGACTGGGCAGGAAGATGCCCCTGGGCTTTTTTGCTTGTTTAGTGGGGTCCCTTTCCATCTCAGGGATACCCCCTTTCAACGGTTTTGCCAGCAAGAATCTTATTTCTCTTTCCTTAAAGAATTATCCTGTAGCCGCCTTTCTTATTCTGTTGGCTAGTGTAGGTACAGTTGCCTCTTTTAGCAAAATAATGAGAATTTTTGTTGGCAGCTCTGCCGGCGATAGAATAAAGAAGGTCCCGCTAAGTATGACTCTTCCCCTTCTTATTCTCTGTGCATTCTGCCTGGCTTTGGGTATTTTCCCCTCCTGGGGAGCAGGGGGGATATCTCGCCTCATAGTACCTGGGTCGTTTTCCTTGCCAGGAGTATATACCTTCTGGCAGGTAGCTGCTAGTATTCTTATTTTAGCTGTGGGAATTGTTTTTTATCTGCTTACTCTTACTTCCTATGGGAAGAGGGTCTTTGGCTACATCAGACAAATGAGATTGGGGTTAAATAATTCTCTATTACTACTCATAATCTCCTTGATATTTTTTGTAATTTTTATACAGCTTTTTTAGAGAAATAAGTGTTTTTGACATTTATTCTTGCTTGGCTTATAGAAATATAGGCAAGAAACGCCCCGAATTTATTCGTGGGGATGAATTGCCTTGACCTTTTTTGTTTTTCGCTATACTATAAACACTATGGAATATAAATATTCTCGTAATAAGGAAGAAGCTCAAACACTCTTCGCAAGGAACTCCCTGAGCTCTTGAAACTTCCTTCTCTTTGGACTAATTCCTATTTTGTTTCAACCGCTGGCAATATTTCCAATAAAACTATTCAAAAATACATTGAGAATCAGAGTAAAAAATGAGAAAGAGCTTCAAATACTATATCAAGGCTAATAAAGGAACTGTTAAGAAGGCTAATCAAACTCTTGAACTTTGTCGCATTCTCTATAATCTCTGTCTTGAGCAAAGACAGTTTGCCTGGAAAAACTATCATAAATCAATTTCCGGCTATGATCAAGTGTATGAGCTTCCCTCTCTTAAGAAATTCTTCCCTCAATTTAAAGAGGTTCCGTCACAGACTCTTCAAGAAGTTGTAGAAAGAGTTAATAGAGCCTTTCAGAATTTCTTTCGCAGAGTAAAGAATGGTGACAAGCCTGGCTATCCCCGTTTCAAGTCTTTCGGTCGCTATGATAGTCTTACCCTAAAACAAGCTGGATGGAAGCTAACCGATAAAGACCTTCAGATTAACAAAATCGGTTCTTTCAAACTATTTCTTTCTCGGCCAATTGAAGGTGATATTAAAAGTGTAACCATTCGCAAGACTTCTTCTGGCAGATGGTATGCAACTTTCTCTTGTGATAATGTTCCTTCCAAGCCACTACCTAAGACTGGCAAAACTATCGGTATTGATGTCGGCTGCGAGTCTTTTCTGACTACTTCAGAGGGAGAAAAGGTTGACAACCCCAGATTTTTTCAAAGAACAAATAAACTGCTAATCAAAAGACAAAAGAGCGTTTCTCGCAAAAAGAAAGGTTCTAAGCGTAGAAATAAAGCTAGAATACTTTTGTCTAAGACTCACGAGAAGGTCTATAACCAAAGAAGGGACTTTCATTTTAAGATAGCTAGAAAACTCCTTCAGTCGTATGATATTGTCTGTATTGAGGATATGAACCACTTCAAAAGCTATCGCAGTCTTAACCGGTCTATGAGAGATGTAGCTTGGTTCGGTTTCTTTAACATTCTTCTTTTCAAAGCGGAGGAAGCTGGCAAAGAAGTAATTAAAGTGCCTACTAAGAATACGTCTCAAGCATGTTCTGAGTGTGGTAAAATTGTTCCTAGAACTTTGAGTGATAGAGTTCATTCTTGTCCTCATTGCGGTCTCTCTATAGATCGAGATATCAACGCTGCCTGTAATATTCTAAGGCTCGGGCAGAGCCTTCAGGGAGCAGGGACGTTAGTCCCTGCGATGAACTGAGAATCCCCCGACTTCAGTCGTGGGGAGTGTCAAACTGTTATGTTTTGAATTTGAATTTAGTTTTGAACTTGCTATGAGCTATTCTGCTATGAACTAATTGGAGGGAAATGAATGAAGTTGGAGAATGAGCTGGGGCTTTTTAGCGGTAGAGCCAATCCCGAACTGGCTAATAAAATAGCCAAATATATAGGGGTTCCTTTGGGAAAAATGGTGCTCAGTTCCTTTAGTGATAAGGAGATGTATGTTAGGATAAATGAGAATATCAGGGGAAAGGATGTTTTTCTTATCCAACCTACCAGCCCCCCTGCCAACGAGAATTTAATGGAGCTCCTTATAATGATAGATGCTTTTCAAAGAGCATCGGCTCGAAGAATCACAGCCGTTATTTCTTATTATGGATATGGCCGTCAAGACAGGAAGGATGAGCCACGTGTTCCTATCACAGCCAAATTAGTAGCTAATTTAGTCACTACAGCAGGTGCAGATAGAGTTCTTAGTATAGATCTTCACGCGGCTCAGATTCAAGGATTTTTTGATATAAAGGTAGACCATCTTTTTGCCGCCCCCGTATTTGTTGATTATTTTATCAGTAAGAATCTTAAGAATTTGGTAATTCTCTCTCCCGATATGGGAGGGATAAGGAGAGCACGTGCTTATGCTAACAGGCTAGATGCTTCTCTGGCTGTCATAGATAAAAGAAGAACCGGTGCTAATAAGGCTGAAGTATTGAATGTAGTAGGCAAAGTCAGAGGGAAGCAGATTCTTATTGTGGATGATATGATTGATACCGGCGGAACATTGATAGCAGCGGTGAGAGCTTTGATAAAGAAAGGAGTTCAGGAAATCTACGTCAGTGCCACTCATCCTATCCTTTCAGGAAGTGCTTATGAAATGATTGAGAGCTCTTCTTTGAAGGAGCTGGTAGTAACCGATACTATTCCTCTAAAACAAGAGAAAGCAAAAACAAAAATAAAAGTTCTTTCAGTGGCTCCTCTACTGGGAGAGGCAATAAGACGTATTCATGAAAATAAGTCTGTAAGCTCTCTTTTTGTGTAGTTCATAGACAAAATAACACTTTCCTCTCCCCTGGGGGAGAGGATTAAGGTGAGGGGGTATTTTTGATGGAAACAGTCAGGTTAAAAGTAAAGCTCAGGGATAAAGTAGGCAAGGGATATGCTCGTAAGCTAAGAAAAGAGGGGGGTTTACCGGCTATTCTCTATGGCCCTCATCTTAAGATAAGTCTGCCTTTAGAGATAGAGCGGGAGGATTTGCGTGAATTTACCTCTCGTTTATCTAAAGGAGAAACGGTTATTACTCTGGATATAATCAATGAGAAAAAGAATAAAGAGAGGGAAGTTATCGTCAAAGATGTTCAGAGAGACTGGTTAAAGGGGGGTCTTCAGCACATTGATTTTTATGAGATTACTCGAGGAGAAGAGGTGTCTACTGCAGTGCCTTTGTCCTTTATAGGCAAAGCTGAAGGAGAGAAATTGGGAGGTGTGGTGGAACATCTCTTAAGAGAGGTGAAGATCGAATGTCTTCCCAGTAATATTCCTCTCAATATAGAGGTAGATATAAGTTCTCTAGACATAGGTGATTTTGTGGATATAAAAGATTTAGCCATACCTTCCGGGGTGAAGGTTGTTAATCATCCTGAGGAAAGGGTGGTTGCAGTGCTTCCTCCTACCAAGGTGGAAGAAGAGGTTGAGGAAGAAGAAGCCGAAGAAGAGGTTGAGGTAATAGGCAAGGAGGAAAGAGAAGGAGAGGAAGCTTCTGAGGAAGCACAGGAAAAGACACCAGAGAAAAGTAAGGAATGAGAGTGATCTTTGGACTGGGTAATCCGGGAAAGGCTTATGAGCAAAGTCGGCACAATATAGGGTTTCGTGTTATAGATAAACTTTCCCAAGAGCACAGAATTGAACTAAATAAACATTCATGTCAGGCCTGGATAGGAGAAGGTGAGGTAGGTAGGGAAGAGGTTTTTCTAGTTAAACCTCTTACTTTGGTCAATGCAGCAGGTGTTTCCCTTCTTCAGCTCAAACAAAAACATGAAGTAAGTTTAGAAGATATAATGGTGATAAGCGACGATGTGAATTTAGAATTAGGTAAGCTCAGATTGGCTCGCAGGGGAGGAGACGGAGGGCACAAAGGATTAAGGTCTATTATTGAGTTCCTGGGGACAGAGGAATTTCCCCGTCTGAGGCTTGGCATTGACAGACCCGAGGAGAAAGTAGAATTGAAGGAATACGTCCTGGGAGAATTTACCTTTAGAGAAAAGAAGGTAATTGAAGAGACAATAAGTAGAGCCAGTCAGGCAGTGGAGATGGTGATAAGGCAAGGAATAGACGAGACTATGAAACATTATAATTAAGAGGAGAAAAAGCTTATGTGGCAGGTTTTTATCCCGGCAGGAGCAGGAGTAATAGGCCTAATCGGAATAGGTTTTCTGATAAAGGGTATTCTCAAGGCAAGTTCGGGGAATAAACTAATGACGGACATTTCCCGGACCATTCAGCAAGGAGCAAAAGCTTTTCTCCTTAGGGAATATAGAACAGTAGCTATTTTGGTAGTCATAGTGGTTGCTCTTCTTTCTCTGGCTCCTTTCTTTGTGCACAATGCCGGAGTCAATTGGCAAACAGCACTAGCTTTTGTTATCGGGGTTGTTTGTTCGGCTTCAGCTGGTTGGATTGGGATGAGTATAGCTACTAGAGCTAATTCTAGAACCACTGAGGCGGCTCGAAGGGGACTCAAGCCAGCTCTAAATATTTCCTTTTCGGCCGGAGCAGTTACCGGTTTGTCCGTAGTTTGTATAGCCTTTTTAGGGTTGGTAGTCGTCTATCTCTTGTTTAAAGGTAAACCAGCTATTATAAATGGATACGCTATGGGAGCCTCCCTGATGGCTTTGTTTGCTCGTGCAGGAGGAGGAATTTATACCAAGGGAGCAGATATGGGAGCAGATTTGGTGGGAAAAGTAGAAGCAGGTATTCCTGAAGATGATCCTCGTAACCCAGCTGTTATTGCTGATAATGTGGGAGATAATGTAGGTGATGTAGCTGGCTTGGGAGCGGACCTTCTTGAATCTTATGTAGAGTCAATAATTGCCACTTTGGCTATTGCTGCTTCTATAGCTGTTCTTTCTTTAACCTATCTTCCCTTTTATCTGGCCGGTTGGGGGATACTTTGTTCCCTCATAGGAGTTGGTTGGATAAAAATGGCTAAATTAAAGGACCCTCAGGCAACTTTGAATGGAGGAACCTATATTTCTGCTGCTTTGATGATGGTTGGCTCTTTCTTTATCATAAAGTATCTTGGAGCTGCTTATGGGGATTATTCTTTACTGGGGCCCTTCTGGGCTATTATTGCTGGAATTATTTCTGGTATAGTCATAGGGGAGGTTAGCGTTTATTATAGCTCCACCAAACATAAACCAGTTAGGGAACTGGCTAATTCTTGTAAGAGCGGCCCGGCGGTAGTAATAGTCAATGGGTTGTCTCTGGGGATGTTATCAACTGTGGTTCCGGTATTGGTTATTGCTGCGGCTACTCTCATTGGATTCTTCTTTGCCGGGATGTATGGAGTAGCTATGGCTGCCCTGGGTATGCTTTCTATCCTGGGTGTTACCCTGGCTGTTGATTCTTACGGACCGGTGGCCGATAATGCAGGAGGAATCGCCGAGATGGCTCATCTGCCGGGAGAGGTTCGCCAGGTCACTGATAAATTGGATGCAGTGGGAAATACCACCGCTGCCATTGGCAAGGGGTTTGCCATAGGTTCGGCTGCTTTTGCTGCTTTAGGGTTGATTACCGCTTATAGGGTCACTATAAACAATCTTGCCTCTGGCTCTTTCACTCTTTCCCTGGCCGACCCTAAACTAATTGCCGGCTTACTGATTGGAGGAATGGTCCCCTATCTCTATGGCGCTCTTTTAGCCAGAGGAGTAGGAAGGGTAGCTTTTCAAGTGGTAGAGGAGGTGAGAAGGCAGTTCAGGGAGATCCCTGGACTGATGAAGGGAAAGGCGAAAGCTGACTCTACCAAATGTATAGACATCGCTGCGCGGGGAGCATTGGGAAATATGATGCTGCCGGGAATTCTGGCTATAGCTATTCCGGTAGGGATTGGCTTTGCCCTGGGTCCTGTTGCCCTGGGGGGATTCCTGGTTGGGTCTTTGGTAGTGGGTCTTCCTTTGGGAATACAGACAGCTAATACAGGAGCGGCTTTAGATAATGCTAAGAAATATATTGAAGAAGGACATCTGGGAGGAAAGGGTTCTCCTGCTCATAAGGCCTCAGTAGTGGGAGATACTGTAGGGGATCCCTTGAAGGATACGGTGGGTCCCTCTATCAATATCCTGATTAAGTTGATGTCTGTGATTTCTCTTGTTTTAGCTCCTCTATTTGTAGCTTTGCATTAAACCATAGCGGATAGCGTTTAGCGTGTAGCGAATAGTGAAAAACGTAAAGCGAAAATGTAAGACTACAGTTTGTTATTCATAGTTCATCGATAGAAAGAACGATAAGACGGTAAGTGGTAAATGGCGCCCTCTCCCCACAGGGGAGAGGGATGGGGTGAGGGGAAAATTAACCATTTAACTAACGAGTTAACAAGTCAATGAACAATTAACTACCAGCGAGCTCGTCAGAGCGAGCGTACGATGAACTTGGAGGACAAAAATGGCAGAGATTATAAGAGCTCCAGCGGTAGCAGGTACTTTTTATAAAGGGACAGCAGAGACCTTAAACCAGCAGATTGAGAACTGTTATACTCATCCCCTAGGGCCGGGGAAAGTACCACAACTGAGCTCAAAAGAAGAGGGCAATATTTTAGGTCTGGTCAGTCCACATGCAGGATATGCTTATTCTGGTCCTGTAGCTGCCTGGGGATTTCATCAGGTGATAAGAGGGCAGATTCCGGAAGTAGTTGTTATCTTGGGTCCTAATCATCGTGGTTTTGGTGCTTCTATAGCTATATCCGGCAAAGATGGGTGGAAAACCCCTTTAGGAAAAATTCAGGTAGATGAGGAGCTAGCAAGAGAAATAGTGGAGATTTCTCCTCTTGTCCGATTTGATGATAAAGCCCACCAGAGAGAGCATTCTCTGGAGGTTCAACTTCCCTTTCTTCAATATAGTTATGGGGAAAGTTTCAAGATAGTTCCCATTTGTATGATGGAGCAGGACCAGTCTATAGCTAGTAAGCTGGGGGAGGTTCTCTCTCAAGTGCTGGGAGGAAAGAATAGCTTAATAATTGCTAGTACAGACTTTACCCATTATCAGCCAAAGGACATTGCCGAAAGGCAAGACAAGAAAGCCTTAACGGCTATTCTCTCTCTTAGCCCGGGAAATCTTAATCATGCGGTTTCCCGCTATCGTATATCTATGTGTGGACTTGGTCCAGTAATGGCTATGCTTACTGCTGCCTCTTTACTGGGAGCAAAAACAGCCAGACTCTTGAAATACGCTACCTCAGGAGATATTACCGGAGATTATGAGGCAGTGGTTGGTTATGCTTCAGTAGTGGTAGAAAAGTAGTGTTTGGGAGAGGTCCAATAGCCACTGCTTCCCCTATCCTTTCTTTCAGCTACCTTTTCTTTTACTAATTCCAGGTGTAAATGAAGCCTCTTCACCTTGTGTCTATGAAATTTGAGTGTTACCAAGGTATCGGCATAAGAAAGATGAATGAGAAAATTATTTTAGGTAGGTTCTTATGAATAAAGTGGATTCGAGGCAAAAAAGGTGATAAAAGTAAGAAACTTTCAAAAAGGCGATGAGCGAAGAATGAGGGAAATTGCTCCCCGGGCTTTTAGTAGATTTGCTCGCTATGGAATAGATAAGAAGTTACCTAGAGAAAAAACAGATGCATATTATCAAGAAGAGGTTTCGGAATATGTAAAGAAGTCGAGCGAAGATTCATCGAAGCTATTTATTTTGGTTGCCTGTGAGAATGCCGTTCTTGGATATATCGTCCTTGCTATAGATGAAAAACTCAGTCGGATTTATGACTTCAAATGGGGACGCATTATTTCCTTGGCAGTTGATCCAGATTATCATAACAAAGGAATAGGGAGCTTATTGATCAAGGAAGGGCTTAATTTACTAAAGAGAAAAAGAGTTAAATATGTTGAGGTATATACCGATCAAAATAATGTAGCAGCAATTAGTGTTTACGAAAAGAATGGGTTTCGAGTGATTCATTCGGGTATAACTCTTTATCAATATTTAGAGTAGCAATGGGGGAACTCCAGGAAGATATTCTTCCCGATAGCAGGTCAGAGCTATGAAGTCCTGAATATTACAGAAGAAGGAGCAAAGATAATGTTAGGCGTTTATGATTTTTTTCAAGAACTTGAGCCTTTCCAGGCAAGAAGCGAAGAGGAGATTACCCAAATTTTGAGGAATTGGGAAGTGAGGGTAATATTTGGAGGATATAAGAGTGAGAAGTTAGTTTCTTCTCTTCATCTAATGTAAAAAGGAGCCATTATGGATCGAAGTCTTCTTTCTATGTATGATCTTACCGGTAAGGTGGCAATAGTTACCGGTGCATCCCGTGGATTGGGAGTTAATTTCGCCCGGGGATTGGCCAAGGCGGGGTGTGATTTAGTTATTGCTTCCCGTAACTTTGAGAGCTTAAAAAAGGTAGCCAAAGATCTCAGAAAATATGGACATAAAGTTATTTCGTTTAAAGTAGATGTTACTGTTGCTGAAGACGTGAAAAAAATGGTTGAAGAGACTATATCCACTTTTAAGAAAATTGATATTCTAGTTAATAATGCTGGAATAGCAACAGTGGTTAGCGCTGAGGATATGTCTAAGGAAGAATGGCAAAGTGTAATGGATACCAATGTAACGGGGGTATTTCTCTGTGCTCAGCAAGTAGGTCGTCATATGCTAAAACAGGGATATGGTAAAATTATAAATGTAGCCTCCCAATATGGGATCGTTGCTTCCAGTTATGTAGCTCAGATTTCTTACGTAGCCAGTAAGTCAGCGGTCTTGGGTCTAACTCGAGAGTTAGCCCAACTTCCGCAATTGGATAGGGAAATTGAGGTATTTTTGAATAGCCCAACAGCTGAAACCCTTTATTTAGGGGAATTCTTTTTTTCGTTCTTTGAAAAACGTCAAAATAGTGACTAATATCTATGGTGCTAAGGTCTTGACAAAAGATTTATATGTAGTATAATAGTGACTATGTATATCAGAAAAACAACCAGCAAAGTCAAAGACAAAATATACGAAAACTACCTTTTGGTTGAGTCTATTATGACTCCTAAAGGGCCTCGTCAGAAAACTATCTGTTCTCTGGGTCACCTTAAGCCAAGACCAAAAAAAGAATGGCTTCTCCTGTCCCAAAAGGTAGAGACTACCCTCAAAGGTCAGCTCACCTTTGAGGAGGAAGAACCAGAAGTAAAGGAGACCCTAGAAAAAGCCAAGGCCTTTGAATCTCGAGAAAAGAGAGCCCTAAAAGACAAAGATGATGATGTCGTTAGCATCCATACCGATAAAGTCCAAATGGAAAGAGCAAGAGAAGCAGGTCCAGTCCATGTAGGATACCAGTTCTGGAAAAAACTCAAAATGGATGAGATTCTTAAACAAGCAGGCTTTTCTGAAAAAGAGATTCTGTTAACCCTTCTTATGGTAATGAATCGTCTTATCTCACCCTCATCAGAACACAAAATGCCAGACTGGATCAATTCTACTGCTTTATCTGATATCCTTTCGCTTGACCTTACCTCCTTGAACGATGATGCTCTCTATCGGAATTTGGATAAGCTTTATCCCAAAAGAGGCATTATTGAAAGTCTTCTTACTGAGAAGGAGAAGAACTTATTCAGCCTTGATGATACCATCTATCTATATGATTTAACCTCCACCTATTTTGAAGGAATGTGTCTTTTGAATCCCCAGGCAAAGCGGGGCTATTCAAGAGATAAGCGCTTTGATGCCAAACAAGTTATAGTAGGATTAGTCATTGATCGAGATGGCTTTCCTAAAGCACATGAGATCTTCCCTGGAAACCGAAAGGATTGTACCACCCTCACTGAGATGCTTGATACCCTTAAGAGGCGGGTTGGTAAAAGAAAAGGAGCAACAGTAGTTGTAGATAGGGGTATGGCCTTTCAAGGCAATATCGATGAGATTAAGGGAAAAGGATATCATTATATCGTAGCCACCAGACAACAAGAAAGAAATGAATATCTTAATGAGTTCGAGAAAGGAGGATTCCATCCTCTCTTAAGAAATACCTCCTCCGCCAACCCCACAAAAAAGAAATCAGGTGTTTTCATTAAGAAAATAAAACAAGGTGATGAGCTTTATGTTCTCTGTATTAGTGATAAAAGAAGCGAAAAGGATAAGGCCATCAGGGAATTCCACCAAAAGAAGTTAATAGCTGATCTTAAGAAGTTAGTGAAGAGAATTAGCACCGGTCGATTGAAGAAGGAAGAGAAGATCTATGAGGTGATTGGAAGAATCAAAGAGAGATACCCTCGGGTAGCTCGCTACTACCGAATAGAATATGATAGTCTCATAAAGGAGTTATCTTACCAGGAGAATGCTGAGAGAAAGGGCCTTGCTGAAAGTTTAGATGGAAGCTATATGCTTAAGACAGATAGATGCGATATGAGTGATGATGAGATCTGGCGCACTTATTCTCTTTTAACCAGATGCGAGAATGCTTTTCGTAATATGAAAAGCCCTTTGTGTGAAAGACCAATATTTCACCAACTAGAAAGAAGAGTAGAGACCCATATCTTCTTATGTATTCTTGCTTATCATCTCTTAGTAGCTATTGAAAAGACTCTTTCTGATGAGGGTATCCATACCTCCTGGCTGACAGTTAAGGATACCTTAAAAACTCATCAGGTTGCAACAGTAATCCTAGCCACCACCAGCGGAGAAATCTTAAAGATTCGCAAAGGAGTTAATGCAGAGCCAAAACATCTTGAAATCTATAAGAATCTTAGCATTCCTTCTGAGATTATGAAACCGATAAAAACATGGCACTCTTCAAATATAGTGACTGAACGGACTCGCAAACTACCATAAACACCACATTTCTTTCTAGAAATGCGGAAGTTGGGCTAAATATCTTTTATCAACGATACCGCGATTATGAATATAAACATTCCTACGTAAAATCAATTCTACTAATTTCGCAAAATCATCTTTTTTCTTATCTTCTGTCAAATTTACATTGATTTTTTCAAGGATTAAAAGGACTTCTTTTATGTATTTCTTTT
>NJBQ01000138.1 GCA_005223095.1 Candidatus Aerophobetes bacterium Ae_b3a | reverse complement strand
TTGTCCTCGATTTCACTTTTTCTCTCTAATTCAAAGTTATTCTTGCTGATGAAAGAAAATGCCTCCAGATAGTAGTCGATTGCCTTTTTCGCGTTCCTTTCCTGTTCTGCTTTTTCCAGAATTATATCAAGTTGCCCGGCTTTCTTGAATCTCTCCGTCTCTACCTGTAATCTTCTTATCTTCGTCTGACTTCTTCCCTGCTTCATCTGTTTTAAGAATTTCGTTGTTTCTTTTCGATAGGATTCGACCTTGGCATCTATCTCGCTTAACGGACGCTCTTTTCTTGGTTTTTTTTTAAGATAAATAAGCAAAATCACAACGCAAACAATTACTAGCCCTAACAGAATCATATTTATTCCCTCCACTGTTTCTCAATTATATAGTTTAATTATTTTGAGTCAAGCACGGTTGATTTTTGATTAAATTGTATTAGGATATTCATGAAACAGTTTAAGGAATCAAAGGACAGAGAGACATTATCCTGAGATAATTTCATAAAAAGGGAGTTTTGGATTAAAGATGGGTAAGCTAAGGGCTCGTGTTTTGATTAAAGGGAGAGTACAGGGGGTTTTTTTTCGAGCTGAGACTGGCAGCCAAGCTTACAGGTTAGGTATAGTCGGTTGGGTGAAAAATAGATGGGATGGTAGGGTGGAGGCTGTTCTTGAGGGAGAAGAAAAGGCTGTCCAAAAGATGATTAGTTGGTGCTACAAGGGCCCCCCGGCTGCTATAATAGAAGATGTGGAAGTTAAGTGGGAGGATTATAAAGGAGAATTTACCAGCTTCTCTATCCGCTATTGACTCGCTGCTCGTCGCTAGTTGCTTGTTGCTCGTGCCCCCTCACCTTAATCCTTCCTTTTTAATAATGAACTATGAACTATGAGCTGTTTTTAAGGAAAGAAGTTCCGAGAGGGAGTGAATTACATAATCAGGCAAATGGGAAGGAGGAGCTTTTTGCAGCATCTCCTGGTTGGTAATTCCTGATAGAATCAGGATGGTAGTAATTCCCAGTTTTTTTCCTGCCAGGATATCTGTCTCCAGTCGATCGCCCACTAAAATGGTATCCCTGGGTTGATATCCTTTACTTTTCATAATTATCTTAAGTCCAAATGAGTGAGGTTTCCCTAAGAGTAAAGCCTTTTTATGTGTAGAGGCTTCAAGAGCTTTGACTATGGCTCCCGCGCCAGGAACAGTCCCTTTTTCAACAGGATAAGTTGCATCCTTATTAGTAGCTATAAATTTAGCTCCCTTCAAGATTGCCTTATGAGCCAAAAGAAGTTTTTCGAAATCAAACTTTCTGTCCATTCCTACTACCACGTAGTCTATTTCTTCTATTCTTGAAGTGATATTGATTCCTGCCTTCTTAAGTTCCTGGAACAATCCTGCCTCCCCAATTGGGAAGACTCTATTTTCTCTCTTATGTTTATTTTTGCTGAGGTAGATTGCTGCCAGATAAGAAGAAGAAAAAATCTCTTCCGAACTAACTCTAATATCCATTCGGTCAAGTTTTTTTACAAAACCATCTCTGCTAAGAGTAGAATTATTACTCAAGAAAGATACTTCATCTCCTCTTTGTCTGAGAAAGGTCAGAGTTTCTTTTACTCCAGATAGCAAGGTTTCCTCGATATAGATTACTCCATCTAAATCAAAAATATAAAGACTCATTATCTATCACCGATTCTTAAGGTTTCTAGTTTTTCATCTTTTACAGGGATTACTTCAATGTATCGTTTCTCTTTTTGAGGTAGCTCAAAATATTCCACTTTTGTTCTGGCATGAGGAGCATCACTATAACGAGCAGTTATGGAGGCTGCCAGGAGGAGAATTTCATCACCGGCATCCCTTTTTCTTAAAAGTCCAATCGGGCCAGGGTAATCAACTGCCTGCAGACAGGTATCGCCTTCTATGGCTAATTTAAGAATCATTGTGTTCTCTATTTTATTTCTTCCTACAATCAGCTTTACCCCTTCTTTTAACAAAAAATGTCTTCCCAGCTTTAGTAGTTCGATTTCGTTAAGACTTAATTTACCCCCCTTTAGTAAATGTTTAATTTTTTTGGAGAAGATAGGGTCAGTAAGTAAGCACCCTCCCGCTGGAGTCGGAAAGCTTTTAATTCCTAATGATCTGGCCATTTCTAACTGAACACGACGAGTGCGCCCTTTAATGCCAAGAAGATTTTCTCTCTTCACCCAGCCTTCTCTCTCTGGTAGAGTAGGAGGAAGATTTTTGGCAGTGAGGGGACGAAGGAGATAGTCCTTCCAACCTGATTTCGCTTCTACTATATCTAGTGCCCATCTATTTTGAGATTTTGGTCTTTCTCCCAGAATTTCACCGCTAATAAGGAAGGATGCGCCTATTTTTTCCATAAGAGAGCCAGCCTTTTTTACCATAAGAACGTGGCAATCAATGCAAGGATTAGCTCCCTTCCCAAAACCGTAGAGAGGAGATTGTAGAAGAACAATCAAATCGGTGCTTATATCTATAATATGAAGGGGTATTCCAAGCTCATGAGCAGCTATTTCTGCTTTTTTCGCATTGAAAAAAGGAGAGATAAAACATATTCCTTCTACCTGGATTCCCTGTTTTTGGATAATTTTGGAGGCCAGGCTGCTATCCAGTCCCCCCGAGAATAGACTTAAAGCTTTCATCACTTTTCGGCTAAATCTTTATTCTGCAACAGCTTTCTTATGCCTTTTTCCGTTTCTACTACTACTGTTCCTTTTAACAGGTTTCTGCCCACTACCTTTACCTTCTCATCTTGCCATTTAATGGTCTGGCCTACTTGAGGGAATTTTTTCTTCAAAGCAGAATAGGTGGAATATTCAAAATTCAAACAGCACCGTAGTCTTCCGCATACACCTGATATTTTGGAGGAAGACAGAGGTAGATTTTGCACCCGTGCTGCTTCTAGACTTACTGAGTTCAACTTTTCTTTTCTTTTAGCTAAGAATAGGGCACAACATACTGTTCTTCCGCAAACTCCACAACTGCGGAGGAGTTGAGGCTCGTCCCTTACTCCCACTTGCTGCATCTGAATTCGTAGTTTAAGAACAGCGGCCAGGTCCTTAACCAAAACTCTAAAATCCACTCTTTGTTTAGCTGTGTAATAAAAGGTGATGCGCTTACTCCCTATAGGATATTTGGTGACTATTAGCTTTATGGGAAGTTTGCGAAAAGAAATCTTTTCCAGGGCTACTTGGTAAGCCTCTTTTTCTATTTCCTGTCTGTGATCAGATTCTTGTATATCTTCAGGAGTAGCCTTTTTTAAATCCCTTCCGCCAGAAAATAGTGGGTTTTCTTTGATTGGAGTTATAAATTTTACTTTTCCTAATCCTTTTCCCTCTTTTAGCTCAAACGTACACCAGTTTTCTTGCACTAAATCTGTTTCTTCTAAAATGAAATAAACCGTTCTTTTTTCTGGATAATTTTCTACTCCTACTAGAACCATCGACTTATTCCTTTACCGCGTTAGATAATGAATATGTAATGGGGTTTATTGGCTGCGCTATTCATTTAACTTGTAGTTCTGTAAAATCAGCTATAGAGCTGAATAGTTTTCCCGTTTTTTTCAAAAGACAAAGGCGATTCGCTTGTAGGCGAGTATCCTCATTCATAACCAGGACTTCTTGGAAGAAGTTGTGAATAGATTCTTTTAAGGTGGAGAGAGTTTGGTATGCTTCCAGATACCTTTGTTTCTCCAATAACCCCTCAACTCTTGCCTTTATCTTTCTTAGTTCTTGGTATAGCTCTCTTTCCTCTTTTTCTACAAGGAGTTCTTCTTTGAGCTTTTGTGGTATTTCTAAGTTTCTTCTCTTGGCCTGTTTTAATATATTTAGTAGTCTGACTATAGCTATGACCTCTTCTTTAAATTTCTCCCTAGAAGCAGCTTTGAGAAGAGCCTCTCCTCTTTTGATTATTATTGTTGGCTGAGTATCATCTACTTTTAAGATAGCCTTAATTTGGTCAGTCCTGATTCCCTTATCCCTGAGAATTCTAACCATCCTTGTCCGTAAGAATCCTTTGATTTTAAGGATAATTTTTTCTTGCTCTGTCCTTTCTTTTCTTTGATAGAGCTTTAAAGATTCTTTAATAAGATGATCCAGACTGACCTCCCATTCTCTATCAAGAATTATCTCTACTATTCCTTGTGCTTGCCTCCGTAGACCCCAGGGGTCTTCTGAGCCAGAAGGGATAAATCCTGCCCAGAAGGAACCAATCAGGGTATCTAATTTATCGGTTAAGGCGAGAATAGCTCCTGCTAGTGTCCGGGGGAGATTCTTTTCACTTGAACGGGGTATTTTGTGTTCATAGATAGCTTGAGCTACCTGAGTCTTCTTCTTTGAATAAAGAGCATATTCTCTTCCCATTATTCCTTCCAGTGAAGGGAATTCTTTAACCATCTGGGTAGTTAAGTCAGTTTTACAAAGATAAGCTGCCTCTTTCAATATTCCTCTTATCTTTTCGTCTATTTCTAAAGAAGCAGCAATTCTTTCTCCTAGCTTCACCAATCGCAGAGTTTTATCATAATAACTACCTAATTTCTCCTGGACTACTATTTCTTTAAGGAAAGGGACTCTTTCTTCTAATGTTATTTTCTTATCCTCTTCAAAAAAGAATTTAGCATCACTCAGGCGGGCATTAAGCACTCTTTGGTTTCCTTTTATTACTTCTGCAAGATATTCTTCGTTTCCGTCCCTCACTCCTATAAAATAAGGCTCAAATGTCTCTTTCTCTACTACAGAAAAATGTTGCTGATAATCCCTTAAGCAGGCCCTCAATACAGCAGAAGGGAGAGAAAGAAAGTAGGGATCAAATTCCCCCAAAAACATAGTAGGGTATTCTACTGAAGAGACTATATCATTCAGTAGTTCCTTATCTTCTAGAGCTCTTTGCTCACTTCCACCCTTGTTTAGCTGAGAGACTATTTCTTGCATCTGTTTGATGATTATTTCTTTCCGCTCTGCTGGATTTATTATTACCCATTTTTTCCTTAAAATAGAGGAGTACTTCTGGGAGTCATCTATAGAAATCAGAAGTGGTGAAAGATAGGGATGTCCTCTTGTCTCTCGGCCAGAACGGATTCCGGCTACTTCAAATTCTATTATTTCCTCTCCTAAAAGAGCTAGAATAGATCTAATGGGACGTGCAAAAGCAAAGTCTCCCTTGCCCCACCTCATAGATTTGGAAAAACTGAGGGAGGTGATAAGCT
>NJBQ01000035.1 GCA_005223095.1 Candidatus Aerophobetes bacterium Ae_b3a | reverse complement strand
AATCGCGTGCTAAAGAGTTTAGCATCGAAAAAACTTACACCGATGCCGAGGAAATGCTTGCTATCGAAAAGCCGGATGTCTTCTGTTTTTCTACGCAACCTACGATGCGTCTTCCCCTGGTAGAATTGGGAGTTAAGTACGGGGTGAAACTTATTAACTTTGAGAAGCCAATGGCGAGATCTCTATCTGAGGCGAAGAAAATCAATGAGCTATGTAGTGAGGCTGGCATTAAGTATGTCGTTTCGCATCAACATATATATGCACCGTACTGGAAAAAGGCGAAGAAAATCATCGATACGGGTGAAATTGGCGAAATACATACCATTCATGCGACCAGCAAAGCCAACCTTTTAGATCTTGGCTGTCATCTCGTAGACTATGCCCTTTGGTGCAATCACGATTCTCATGCCGAGTGGGTTATTGGTCATGTAGATGGCAAGAAAGGTCTTTTGGGATCCCATGGTTCACCAGATATGGCGTTTGGAAAAGTCAAATTTGAAAATGGTGTGCATGCTGTTTTTGAGTTCGGGGCTCTGGCTCCAGATTACCCAAAGTATAGCGATAGACCCTACTTAGCTAATGCAGTGACCGTCTACGGCTCACACGGATATGTCAAGGCAATGACCGATGGTTATTTGCAGGCCTTCACTAAGTCCTCCCAGGGCCAGGTCTTGAAAGAGCAGGGGGATGATTGGGAGACCCAACATAAGTATCTCCAGATACCTTACACAAAGGATATTGCCGAATGGTTGGATGATCCCAGGAAGGTGCATCCGTGTAACGGTGATATAAGCTACCGTGGCTTTCAGATATTGATGGGCATCTGTCTGAGTGCCTATGAGAATCGGAGAATTAATCTGCCCATCAAACAAATTCCAGCTGAACCAATTCTTAAAACCTTAAAGAGAGAACTGCCGAACTGATAATTCTTGCCAAAGATGCGTTAGATTCAAAAGGAGGTGCAGGTGAAGAAAAGCAAAAAGGAGAGAATAAGAAGTAAACTCTATTTTGAGATAGTCGCTTAATAAGAAAGAAGCTAAGAACAGGGCCAAAAAGGGAGGTAAGAAATAGGCAGGCTATTGGCTGGGAGAGTAGGGGGTACGCTTTTCTGAAAGATTAATTTTTTGGAAGACTTTTAAAAAAGGAATGAACAATATCCCCATAAGGGAGGAAAAATATGAAGATTAGTTGTTCTTCAGTTTGTTATGCACATTTGCCGTTAGAGGATACCCTAAAGAAAATATCCTCTGCAGGATTCAAAAACCTGGAACTTGTAGCTGTTAGAGGATGGATTCACATAGATGCAGGAGAGGTTTCTCCGGAAAAGCTAGAAGCCCTTTGCAGAAAAAACAATTTAACCCTAACTGCTCTGCATGCTGGCAATATAGATGCCTCGAACGATGATACGGCTAATAAGGGGGTGAGTTACATTAAGTTAGTCATAGACCTGGCCCAGAAGTTAGCTGTTGACAAGATAGTATTTACGGGAGGGCATCGTACAGAATCCACCTTAAGTAGATACATTCAAGGGTTGAAAGAGTTAGTTAAATACATTGAGGGAAAGGATATTCATCTTTGCATTGAGAATCACTATAAGAATGAAATAGAGACAATTGAAGATATGCAAAGAGTAGTAGAGGAAATTGAGCATCCACAAGTTGGGTTGACTGCTGATACAGGTCACTTTACTTCATCACAAATCTCTTTAGATGATGTGATAGATAAGTTAGGCTCGAAGATAAAGCACGTTCACATAAAGGACCATAAAGGTACTCAATCGATGAGTCTTGGAATGGGTGATACAAACAACAAAGAATTTGTCAAAAAATTGAGCCAGATAGGTTATCAAGGTGAGCTTTCCATGGAATTAGAAGTAAAGAATAAGGAAAACATAGACACCTACGTAAAAGAAGGCTATCGATACATGAACAATTTGCTCAGGCTCTCTTGAGACGAAATAATCTCGCCAATCTTATGCTGTTTAGATACGAGGGCGATAATGCTCGTTTCTTAAGTTCTCAAAGTTATGACCCAGAGATATCCGTTGTACTTGGCAAATAACCCTTAAGCAAAAAGATGTAACACTTGACAAAAGAGAGGTAGACTTGCAATGAAAAATGATAGTTCCTTGTTAGAGGTAAATGACCTTAAAGCCTATTTTTATTTAGACGAGGGTGTTCTGAAAGCAGTAGATGGAGTTAGCTTTAAAGTAAGAAAAGAGAAAGTTTTAGGTCTTGTAGGAGAATCTGGTTGTGGTAAAAGCGTTACTGCCCAGTCAATTCTCAGGATAGTTCCCGCTCCAGGAAAAATAGAAGGGAAAATTCTTCTTCAGCGGAAGAATGGCAACGCCAAAAAAGGGCCTTTAGATTTAGTTAGATTAGATTCACGGGGAAAAGAAATCAGGTCTATTCGGGGAAAAGAGATAGCTATGATATTTCAAGAGCCGATGACCTCTTTTTCTCCCCTCCACACTATCGGTAATCAGATTATAGAAGCGATTCTTCTTCACCAAGATGTGAATAAGGAAGAAGCAAGAAAACTAGCCATAGATATGCTTGATAAGGTAGGTATTGCCACTCCTCAGCGAAGAATTGATGAATATCCCCATCAACTTTCTGGAGGTATGAGACAAAGAGGTATGATTGCTATGGCTTTATCCTGTAATCCCTCTATTCTCATTGCTGACGAGCCGACCACTGCCCTGGATGTCACTGTTCAGGCCCAAATCCTTGAACTGATGAAGAGCCTACAGGCTAAGTTTGGTATGTCTATTATCTATATTACTCACAATCTGGGAGTCATTGCTGAAATATCAGATGAGGTGGCAGCAATGTACCTAGGCAGGATAGTGGAATACGCCAGTGTGGATGACCTCTTCTATGATCCTCTTCATCCTTACACTCAAGCGCTGTTAAGATCTATCCCTAGAATGGGGAAAAAAGCAAAGGCTCGTCTTGAATCCATCGAGGGAACTGTCCCTCTTCCACTTGATCTTCCGGTAGGGTGTGGCTTCTATGCCCGCTGTGGTCAGGCAAAAAAAGGTATCTGTAATAAAGATATGCCTCCTCTGGTTGAAGTAAAGAAAAAACATAGAGTAAGATGTTTTCTCTATAATTAAAGGAGTTTAATCATGGGAAATAACGGTAACGGCGCCCTTCTTAAAGTTAAGTCTCTAAAGAGATATTTTCCTATTGAGAAAGGATTCTGGAGGAAGGTGGTTGGTTATGTCAAAGCTGTAGATGATATAGACTTACATATTAAAGAAGGAGAGACTCTAGGCCTGGTAGGAGAGTCCGGCTGTGGTAAAACCACTACCGGTAGATGCATCCTAAGAGCAATTGAACCTACCGAAGGAGAAATTCTTTTTAAGACTGAAGATGACAAAATGATAGATATTGTCCGCCTAGAAAAAAAAGAACTTCGAAGAATGAGAAAGGACATGCAGATGGTCTTCCAGGACCCTTACTCTTCTTTAGACCCCAGAATGACCGTCCTGGACATAATAGGAGAGCCAATCCTGGTTAATAAGATTGCTAAGGGTAAAGAGTTGCAGGAAAGAGTCAAAGATTTGGTTAAGGTAGTGGGATTAAACATAAAGCATCTAAAACGTTATCCGCACGCCTTCAGCGGAGGACAAAGGCAAAGAATCGGCATTGCCCGAGCTCTTGCTCCCAATCCAAAGCTTGTTGTAGCTGATGAGCCGGTCTCAGCCCTGGATGTTTCTGTCCAGGCGCAAATCCTCAATCTTTTGCAAGACCTGCAAGAAAAGTTTAATCTAACTTATCTTTTTATTGCCCACGATTTAAGTGTCATCGAACATATCTCTGACAGGGTAGCAGTAATGTACGTAGGAAAAATTGTGGAGATGGTCGAAACAGAAGAATTATTCCTTAATCCCCAGCATCCTTATACAGAAGCCCTTCTATCTGCTGTGCCTAAACCTGATCCTCGCCTGAAAATGGAACGAATTATCCTGTCCGGTGAGGTAGCCAATCCAGCCAATCCTCCCTCTGGCTGTTACTTTCATCCTCGCTGTCGGTATGCCAAGGAGATTTGTAAGAAAGAAAATCCTGAATTAAAAGAAATTAACCCTGAGCACCAAGTGTCTTGCCATTTTGCTAAAGAGCTTAGTCTGCAAGGAATAGTTGCCTAGATGTTAAAACTTTCCCTTATCTTCCTGGCCTTTATTGCCTTATTTGTTTTACTGCTTCGTGCTGCTGTTATTTTCATGGGTAAAATTACCGGCAAGTACGTAGGAGAAAAACATAAAGCGGCGGAGACCATTATCAATACGGGAAAACCACCTATAAACTGGACTCGTAATTCAGCCAAGAAGATGGCTGAACTGGGAGAAGACGCAAGAGGGCCAAGGGCGGTGAAAATAGAGGAAAAAGCCCGCAATACTTGCTTAAAGAGACTTAAGGGTCTTATCAAATACTTCAAAACATCTCCCCTATGCCAGGATGAAGAGACTCGTAAAATCTTGTTGGATGAACTTAGCAAGGCTCGACGCGTATGGCAAAAAAAAGATTGGGGAGAAATGATAATTTCAAAATACTCCCCACCTTCGCTACAAACCTAGCTTAAAAGAGGAAACTAAATTGATATCTCTATCTCAAATTGCAAAATTAAAAGAAATGGAAAAACGGTATAAAGAACTCAACAAATTCCTCTGCGATTCCTCTGTTTTAGAAAATAGGCAACTTTTGGAAAGCTACAGTAAGGAGCATAGTAAGCTGGAAGAGACGATATCCCTCTGGCAGAAATATAAAGAATTGCAGAAAGAAATAGATAAATTACAGAAGTTGCTTTCAGATGAAAAAGAAAAAGAAATACATCAACTAGCTGAGGAAGAAAGGGAAGAACTAGAGATTAAGCTAGAAAATATGGAAGGAGAACTTTTGAAATTTTTCTCTTCAAAAGATAGCTATTCTCAAAGAAATGTTATTATGGAAATTCGGGCAGGGGCAGGGGGTGAAGAAGCAGCTCTGTTTGCCGCTGATTTGTACAAAATGTATACTCGTTTTGCAGAAAAAAAAGAATGGAATTTAGAAGAAATAACTCATCATTCCACAGACAGAGGAGGATTCAGGGAGCTTATCTTTGCTATCAAGGGAAAAGAAGTTTTTTCTAATTTACGTTACGAAAGTGGGGTGCATAGAGTCCAGAGAGTTCCGGTAACTGAATCGAGCGGAAGAATTCATACCTCCACGGTTACTGTAGCTGTTCTTCCCGAAGCTGATGAAATAGAAGTAGAGATAAAACCTGAAGATTTGCGTATAGACACCTTTCACTCTCGAGGAGCAGGGGGACAGCATGTAAATGTCACTGACTCAGCGGTGAGAATTACTCACCTACCTACGGGAATTGTTACCCAGTGTCAAGATGAGAGGTCTCAACATCAAAACAAGATTAAGGCTATGCGGATACTGCGAGCCGAACTCCTGCAAAGAAAAAGAGAGGAACAACAGAAGGACATCTCTTTACAAAGGAAGAGTCAGATTGGAAGTGGAGACAGGTCAGAACGTATCAGGACTTATAACTTCCCCCAGAATCGATTAACTGACCATCGTATTCATCTTACTCTTCACAAATTGGCAGATATCTTGGATGGAGGACTTGATAATTTGACAAAATCCTTACAAGAGGAAATAGGGAGGGAAGAATTGTAAGTGTTAATAGACAAACTCAAAAATTGCTTTGATGACATAAAAAAAGGCAATGTTTCATATTGGATATATGGATTAACGGCAGAAGGAAAATCTTACCTAGTATCTCTTCTAAGAGAAGAAGTAGAGGGGGTTTTTTTATTCATAACTCCCCAGGATGCTCAAGCTGAGAATCTCTATGGGGATTTGTGCACTTTTCTTTGCCAGAAACAAAAAATGTTTCTCCTCTCTTCCAGAAGAAAAGGTCCAGAGGGGGCGCATCTTCGAATTCTCTACCAATCAAGAAAAAAGAAGAATATCCTGATAGTAGCTTCTTTGACTGCCATCTATCGGAAAGTACCTTCTTTTTCCGCTTTTAATAAGGACATTTTTTGCTTAAGAAAAGGAGCCAGGACCAGCCGAGATACACTTCTCAAATCTCTTGCCGAAAGAGGATACCAGTCTTGCCCCCTGGTAGAGGAAGTAGGAGAGTATGCCTACCGAGGAGGAATTATAGATTTCTACTCTCCTCTTTATTCCCATCCTATTAGAATCGAATTCTTGGGAGAAAAGATAGAATCTATACGAGAATTTGACCCTCTCACCCAATCTTCTGTAAAGAAAAGAGAAGAGGTTTTAGTATCTTCAAGAAATGAAATATTTTCAACTGGAAAATCGGGGGAGAACCTCTCCCCTTTTTTTAAAGTCATTACTCCTTCTCTTATCATTTTGGATGAACCAGAGGGAATCGAAAGACAAATACAAGAAAAAAATTACCAGAAAGCGGCGACTCTTAAGCGTTTTTTGAAGAATGCAAACCTATGTCTTTCCGGATTTTCTGGAAAAGTCTCCTGGGCAATGTCTAAACGACCTCTTTCTCTATCCTTTTCTTCCTTAACTTCTTATCAAGGGCATTTTGATTTATTAATTGAAGATATAAAGTCATGGATAAAAAAAGAGTATAGGATAATATTGTTGACTCCCAGTCCAGGACAGGGACAAAGGCTAAGAGAACTATTACAAGAGAAAGAAATTGAAGCAGCATTAAAGGAAAAATTCTTTTTAGTAGAGGATTCCTCTTTTCTTTCCATTGTTATAGGTGATTTAAGAAAAGGTTTCATCTTCAAGGAAGCAAAACAGGTTTTTGTAACTGATGAAGATATTTTTAAGCGTTATAGGGAAAGGCGGCAGAGATGGTCCAGCCAGGAAGAAAAAAGGATCAAAAGATGGACGGAACTCAAAGAAGAGGATTATGTGGTTCACATTGATTACGGAGTAGGTAAATTCAAAGGTATAGAAACTCTATTGATTGATAGAAAGAAGAACGATTACTTCCGCGTTGACTACAAGGGGACCGATCGTCTCTTTATTCCTGTTCATCAATTGGATCGCCTTCACAAATATGTAGGAAGCTCTGACTGCCCTCCTCCTGTCTATAGTCTAGAAGGAGGGCGATGGAGATGGATAAAACAAAAGGTTAGAAAGGCGACTCGGGAACTTGCTTCCTCTCTTCTAAGACTCTACTCTATAAGGAAGACAATTCCTGGTCGTTCTTTTTCTCCTGATACGGAGTGGCAACTAGAGTTTGAGTCATCTTTTCCTTATGAAGAAACCCCTGACCAATTAAAGGCTACCCAGGAAATAAAGCAGAACATGGAAAGCCCCACTCCAATGGACAGATTAATCTGCGGTGATGCCGGATACGGAAAAACAGAAGTAGCTATACGAGCGGCTTTTAAAGCAGTGATGGACAATGAACAAGTGGCTATTTTGGTTCCTACTACCATTCTTGCTGAACAACACTACCGAACATTTAAAGAGAGGATGGCAGCCTATCCTATTTATATAGAGGTACTTTCTCGCTTCCAGGCTTTCTCTAAACAAAAAGATATTATTATGGGTCTGAAGGAAGGAAGAATAGATGTCGTTATAGGAACTCATCGTTTAATTCAAAGAGATATACACTTTAAAGATTTAGGGCTGGTAATCATTGATGAAGAACAACGATTTGGGGTACTTCAGAAGGAAAAATTGAGAGAAATGGAAAAGTCGGTTGATGTTTTGAGCTTGAGTGCTACTCCAATTCCTCGCTCTCTCTATATGTCTTTAGTAGGAGTGAGGGAAATGAGTATGATTTCTACACCTCCTCCAGAAAGACAAAATGTAGAAATCGAGGTAACAGAGTACAATGAGACATTAATAAAAAGGATGATACTCAATGAGTTAGAACGGAATGGGCAGGTCTTTTATCTTTATAACAGAATTAAGGATATCTACAAAGTTGCCCAGAAGATAAAAAGAATAGTTCCTGGCAGTTGCATCGCTGTTTCCCATGGAAAGATGTCTCCCAGAAATTTGGAGGATATCATCAGGGATTTTTTAGAAAAAAGATATAATATATTGGTTTGCACTACTATTATCCAATCTGGCATAGATATGCCTAATGTAAACACATTGATTGTGGAAAACGCAGAGCAATTTGGACTGGCTGAACTTTATCAGTTAAGAGGAAGAGTGGGCAGAGGAAAGGAAAAAGGATATGTCTATTTCTTTCCTACTCCTAACAAGCCTCTTACCGATGAAGCTCGTAGACGACTGGAGATTATTAATCAGTTTAAAGGTGCAAAAGCTGGCTTTCACATTGCCATGCAGGATCTTGAGATAAGGGGAGCAGGTAATCTCTTAGGAAGGGAACAACATGGGCATATAGGGGCAGTGGGTTTTACTCTTTACACTGAGCTTCTTTCTGAAGAAGTAAAGAAGCTGAGAGGAGAAAAAATCTCTCAATCTTTACCTCTCAGTTTAGATCTGGAAGTAGAGGCAAGAATTCCTTCTTTTTATGTACCCTACCAGGAACAAAGATTTGAACTTTATCGTAAGGCAGGAAAGATAGAGAAAGAAGAAGAGGTTTTTGAGTTTAAAGAGGAATTACGAGATCGTTACGGGCTCCTTCCTCGCCAGGTTAGAAATCTGATCAGTCTTTTACGAATAGGACTTATGGCAAAAAAATTGGGGATTATTTCTTTGAGAAGTAGAAATTCTAAGGTCTGGGTTACTTTTTCTCCTTTTGCCCCTCTTGATCAGGAAAAGCGGAATAAAATCAAGGAAAAGTTATGGCCCGAGGTGCGACCTTTTCCGCTTGACGAAAAGAATTTACTGATAATTGGGAAAGGGAGGGAGGAGGAATCGTTAATCTCTCTGATAGAGATTTTACAAGAATTAAAAGATGTGATATACTCAAGAACACTATGATATTTACCAAGTTGACTTATATTTTGCTTTTGATTTCTTTCTGGATAGGCTCATCAGCTACCTTTGTCCATTCGGCTGAATTGATCGATAGGATAGTGGCTACAATAAACGGAGAGATTATCACTCAAAGGCAATTAAAGCAGGGAAAAGGTATAATTAAGGAAAGATTTGGAGTTCAGGATATGATAGATATCTGCATCCTTACTCAAGAAGCAAGAAAGGAAGGAATACCAATAAATTCTCAATTGATAGAGGAGCGGCTATCCGAACTTGAGGAAAAGTATTCTCAAACAGAGCTGGAAACAATATTAAGAGAGAGTAATTTGACCGTTGCTGAATACAGAGAGTGGATGGAAAGAATCTCTTTGCGAGACGGGATGATATATCAAAAACGGATACAAATCAACGAAGATGTAAGGGTACAAGAGGCAGAAGTAAATGATTTCTATTTAAAATTAAAACGGTATTTGGATGGATTCTCGGATTCAGAAAAAGAACTAAACGAATTTTACCAAATTCACCAGGAGGAGCTAGAAGAGATAGGAAAGGCTAAAATAGCCTATTTTATAGTGAAGGACGAAACTATAGCAGATAAGATACAAAAAAGATTAGAAGAAGGCGAAGACTCTGCTCTACTGGTAGAAGAGATATCTTTGGGCTCTGAATCCTTCCGGGAAGGTGAAATCAACCTAAGAGATATTAAACCGTACCTGAGAGAGGCCATTGTTTCTCTAGAAATAGGACAGGCAAGTAAATTAGAAGTGAAAGAGAACGGTTCTTTCTGGGTTATTCAACTAAAGGAACGGAGAGAATTTCTTTATTCTGAGCATAAAGACCAGATGGAAAGTTATTTAAGAAACAAAAAGAGAGAAGAAAGATTACAGAAATGGATAAAAGAATTAAGGGAGAAAGCAGACATTAGAATAATATAAAAGCAGTATATCGTATATCGTCGTGCGTGATGCGTATTGCGCAATACGATATACGCAATACGAGATACGAGGAGATAATTGGATAAATTTATTATCAAAGGAGGATTTCCCCTAAAAGGGAAACTCAGGGTAAATGGAGCTAAGAATGCTACCCTTCCCATACTGGCTGCTTGTTTATTAACGGAGGGGAAATCCCATCTGGAAAATGTTCCTTGTCTTACGGACATAGTAACCATGTGCAGGGTACTGGAAGAACTAGGGGTTAAGGCAGAGAGAGAAAATAAAACTGTGGAGGTTGATTCCGCATCTCTCGCTTGCTGGGAGACTCCCTATGACCTGGTTAAATTGATGCGAGCTTCCATCCTCGTTTTAGGGCCTCTTTTAGCCCGCTGCAGACGAGCAAGGGTTTCTCTTCCGGGGGGATGTAATATAGGTGCAAGACCAGTAGATCTTCATCTTGAAGGACTAAGACAATTGGGAGCAAGTATTGAGGTTAGAAATGGATATATTGAAGCGCGGGTAAAAAAAAATCTTCAGGGGGCCAATGTTTATTTGGATGTTCCCAGTGTAGGAGCGACAGAGAACATAATGTTTGCTGCTACTTTGGCTAAAGGGACGACCTTGATTAAGAATCCTTCTTGTGATCCTGAAGTAATAGATGTAGCAAATTTTTTGAAAAAGATGGGAGCGCATATAGAAGGAGAAGGGACAGACATGCTAAGAATAGATGGAGTAAAGGAACTTTTTCCGGCAAGCCATTCAGTAATTCCTGACCGAATTGAAGCAGGGACTTTGCTGATGGCAGCTGTCATTACTAAAGGAGAAGTAATTCTAGAACGCATTTCTCCTGATTATCTAAGAATAATTCTTGATAAATTAAGACAAATGGGAGCAGAGGTTGATGTCGATAACTACACGGTAAGAGTCAAGGGAGGCGATGTTTTAAAACCAATCGGGGTTAAGACTCTTCCTTATCCTGGTTTTTCTACCGATCTACAACCACAGATAACCACTGTTGTTTGTCTGGCTGAGGGGACTAGTACGATTACTGAGACTATCTTCGAAAGTCGTTTTACTCATATTGCTGGCTTAAAGAAGATGGGAGCCCAAATCAGAAGAGAAAAAGCAAAGGTAGAGGTGAATGGGGTTTCTTCGCTTCGTCGAGCTTCTGTTACAGCTCCCGATATAAGAGGAGGAGCAGCTCTTGTTCTGGCTGGATTGGCAGCGGAAGGGATGAGCGAAGTCAAGGAAATCAACCATGTGGACCGTGGCTACGAGAAATTGGAAGAGAAATTATCTAAATTAGGAGCCAGAATTGAAAGGATGAGAGATTAAGATGTTCGCCTTTAGTAAAAAGATTGGAATAGATCTGGGAACCACCAATATATTGATTTACATAGAAGGCGAAGGAGTCGTCCTCAACGAACCTTCTGTGGTAGCTCTGCATAGAGAGTCCAACAAAATCCTTGCTATTGGAAAAGAAGCCAGGGAGATGCTAGGGAGAACTCCCAGTGCTATCGTAGCCATAAAGCCGATAGAAGACGGGGTTATTGCTGACTACACTATTGTGGAAAGTATGCTTAAATTCTATATCAAGAAAATTCACAAAAAATGGGTTTTCTTTCCGCCTTATTTGATGATTTGTATACCTTCAGGAGGGACTTCTATACAAAAAAGAGCCGTAAAAAACGCTGCCATTAAAGTTGGATGCAAGAAGGTCTTTCTTATCGAAGAATCTAAAGCAGTGGCTATAGGGGCAAACCTTGATATTACTAAACCAGAAGGTAATATGATTATAGATGTAGGGGGCGGCACTACTGACGTGGCTGTTCTCTCTATGGGGGATATTGTCACTGCGCAGACTCTTCGTACTGGTGGTAATAAACAAAACGAGGCTATTAGTAGATACTTAAGGAAAAAATATAACCTTACCGTAGGAGAAATTACTACAGAAGAGATAAAGCATAATATAGGATATGCTATTTATCCCCCCAAGAATGAGAAAATGAGTATACGAGGCCGGGATTTGTTAGCGGGCCTGCCAAAGACTATCGAAGTTACGGCAGAAGAAATTTCTGAAACTCTATCTGAACCGCTGTCCTCGATTGTAGAGGGAACAAAACTAGTTCTGGAAAAAACGCCGCCGGAACTAGCCGCAGATATAATTGAAAAGGGAATTTTTCTGGCTGGTGGAGGGAGTCTTTTGAAAAATTTCCCCCAACTGATAGAAGAAACAACTGGTATTACCACCCATCTAGCGGACGACCCTATGTCTTGTGTAGCTATTGGAACAGGAAGGGCCTTGCAGCATATAGACCTACTAAAAAAGACATATTCGTAATGGAAAAAGAAAAGAGCAGATTTATTTGTCAAAATTGCCAATATATCTCTTTTAAGTGGCTTGGCCGTTGCCCTGAGTGTGGTGAGTGGGATAGCTTTTATGAAGAAAAAATAAGAAAAGGAGGTCTTTCCCGAAATTCAACTTTCTCTTACCATAAACCTAAGCTTCTCAAAGAAGTTAAAGGTTATGACCAAAATCGGCATGCAACCGGGATGAAAGAATTTGATCGTATTTTAGGAGGTGGGGTAGTCCCGGGATCTGTTGTATTGATTGGGGGGGAACCGGGAATTGGTAAGTCTACTCTCCTTCTAGAAATAGGTAACCGACTAAGTGGTTCAGAATCGTCGGTTCTTTATGTATCAGGAGAAGAATCAGCGGCACAGAGTAAATTAAGAGCTTCAAGACTGGCAATAGATTCAGATTATCTTTATATCTCGTCCCAGACTAATCTAGAAGAAATTACTCATCAAATTAGTGAGTTAAATCCCAAAATAGTAATAATAGATTCCATTCAAACTGTCTATAGCGAAAATTATAATTCTCTTGCCGGTTCTCCTTCTCAAATCAGAGAATCTACAGCTTATCTGATGCGATTAGCCAAGCAGAAAGAGATAACTATTTTTATAATAGGTCACGTTACCAAGGAGGGCGCTATTGCTGGACCAAAGATATTGGAGCATATTGTAGATACGGTTCTTTATTTTGAATCGGAGAGAGACTCTCACTATAGAATCCTACGGACAGTCAAGAATCGGTTTGGTTCTACTTCGGAAATTGGAATCTTTAGTATGGAGAAAGATGGTTTAAAAGAAGTCACTGATTCCTCTAAATTTTTTCTAAGGAATTCTTCTACCAATGAAAACGCTTCAGGTACAGCCATAGTGCCTACTATTGAAGGGACTCGTAGTTTCTTGGTAGAGATTCAGGCCCTGGTAAGTGCTTCCAATCTGGCTATTCCTAGAAGAATAGCTCAGGGTATAGATTATAATAGACTCTGTCTGCTTCTGGCCGTATTGGAAAAACGAGGAAGACTACGTTTTTTTAACCAGGATGTTTATCTGAACATAGCTGGAGGAGTGAAAATAAGTGAACCTGCTTGCGATCTGGCTATAACTTTGGCTGTTGCTTCCAGTCTTAAGAATAAGCCTTTGTTGAAACAAGCGGTTGCTATCGGCGAGGTGGGACTTACAGGAGAAATACGACCTGTGAGTTTCATTGAAAAGAGAATAAAAGAAGCAGTAAAGCTTGGATTCAGGCGCTATTTATTGCCTTATTCTGAAGCGAGAGGAATAAAAAATTTACCGGAGGTGGAGTTAATAGGGGTGAAAAGAATTGAGGATGCTCTTGAAAAAGGAATAAAGGAGAATATGAATGCCTGAAGATAAGAAAGGCAAGGAGGAAAAACTATGGACATTTCTTAAAATAGTATCTCCGGGAACCACTCTAGGCCAGGGGCTAAAAATAATATTACAGGCGAAGACGGGTGGTCTTATTGTTATAGGAGATACAGAAAAAGTACTTAGTGTTGTTGAGGGAGGTTTTAAGGTGGACTGTTACCTGACTCCTGCTGCTCTGGCTGAATTGGCTAAGATGGATGGAGCTATTATTCTCTCTAGAGATGCAAAAATAATTTTATATGCTAATACTCAGTTAGTTCCAGATTATCTAATATCTACTAGCGAAAGAGGAACTCGCCACCGGGCAGCAGAGAGAATGGCCAAGCAGATAGATTGTCCTGTTATAGCTGTTTCTCAGTCTAGACACGTAATTACTTTGTATCAGGGAGAAACCAAGTATGTCTTAGGCAGCGTACCTGAACTTATAAACAGGGCCAATCAGGCGCTACAAACTCTGGAAAGATACCGGGCAGCCTTCAACGAGGTGTTAACAGAACTAGACCTTTTGGAATTTCAGGATGAAATGAGGTTGATTGATGCGATAAGAGCTATTCAAAGAGGCGAAATGATAAGAAGGATAAAAGAGGAAATAGAAAGATATATTATAGAGCTGGGCGGAGAGGGACGTTTGACAGAGATGCAACTAAAGGAAATAGTAGGTAATACCTTAAGTGAAACTAGACAAATATTGCAGGACTATGTAAAGGAAGATTATGAAAAAGTCTGCCTAGAATTAGAAGTAATAAGTACGGAAAAGCTGTTAGAAGCAGAAGGTATTATGCGTATTCTGGGTTACGGAACAAAACCTGAGAACCTGGATTTGTCAGTTTTACCCAAAGGATATCGAATTCTATCCAAAGTGCCTCATTTACCAGTCTCAGTGGTAGAAAATGTAGTAGCTGCCCTGGGAGATTTACCCAATATCATGAACTCAACTGTGCTAGAATTGACCGAAATTAATGAAGTGGGAGAGAGGAGAGCTGGCTCTGTCAAGCGGGAGTTAGAACGACTCAAGAATAGAGCGTTGCTAGGCAAACGTTACTAATACAGCGTTTAGCGGGTAGCGTATAGTGAAGACAAAAAGCAAAAAAGACAGCGGATAATAGGTGATTGGTTAATTAGTGAGTGGTGAGTGATAATTAACCATTTAACCAATTAACAAATTAACCAGTAAATATACGCTAAAAAAAAGGAGATGAGAATTTAATGAAATTTGAAGAGATAAGATTACGGACTCTATTTGTTATTTTAGTAGGTATTGTTTGTTATGGGATAGCGCTTTTTATGGAGTTTAATCCTTGGATACCTGCTCTGACGGGATGCTGGATAGCTACAATAATAATTGCAGTTGAACGAAAACTAAGCAAGATTTCTGTAAAAGGATTAATAATAGGCGTACTGGGATTAGTGGGGGGCGTTATAATCGCCAATTTGATAGCTTATCCTATTCTATTGATTGTTCCCTTGAAGTCGTTTTCTCCCTTTATTCTTTTTCTGATCAATCTGATATTTGCTACTATTGGTTTGGCTGTATCCCTTAAAAGAAAGGAGGAAATAGCTAATTTCCTATTCCGGTTTACTGGTAAAAAAATCACTCCAGCAACGGGAAAATATAAAATCCTGGATACGTCTGTTATTATTGATGGTAGAATAGTTGACCTCTGTGAAACTGGTTTTATAGAAGGAATACTGGTAATTCCGCATTTTGTTCTTACTGAACTACAGCAGATTGCCGATTCTCCATCTTCCACCAAGCGAACTCGAGGTAGAAGAGGTTTAGATATAGTTCATAGACTCCAAAACCAGGAGACAGTTCCCGTGGAAATTGTGGATACCGATTTTCCAGATATACTGGAAGTCGATAGTAAATTACTTCAATTAGCCAAAGTAATAAAAGGACTGGTAATTACTAACGATTATAATCTTAAGAAAGTAGCTAAGATCAAAGATGTAGAGGTGCTGAACATAAATGAAATAGCTACTGCTCTCAAGCCTATTCTTTTGCCGGGAGAGGCTTTAAGAATCAACATCCTCAAGGAAGGAGAAAATCCTAATCAGGGAATTGCCTATCTTGAAGATGGCACAATGGTAGTGGTAGAGAAAGGAAAGAAGTACATTGGCAGAGAAATAGAGATTATCGTAACTTCTGTCCTTCAGACTACCACAGGAAAAATGATATTCACTGAGTTAAAACAAGAGGCAAATAAGAACAAGATAAAAGTGAAAAGAGTCAGAGCCAAGGGACAAACCAAGTGAGAGTGGAGGTCATTATCGTAGGAGCTGGTAAAGGAGTAAGGTTTGGTGAAGTTCGACCAAAGCAGTTTTCGTATCTCTGCAAAAAACCAGTTTTCTGCTGGACTATTGAGAGGTTTGAAAAGTGTGAGCTGATAGACAAAATTATTCTGGTTATACCTCCCAGGATGAAGGAATATGTTCAAAAATCGATTCTATCCTACTCTGACTACACAAAAATAAAAGCTACTGTTGAGGGAGGTAAAGAGAGAGGTGATTCTGTCTTCCAGGGGCTGCAGGTAGTAGATAGAGATACTGATATAGTGCTTATACACGATGGAGTTCGTCCTTTAATCTTTCCTCACTTAATCGAAAGATTAATTCATCAGGTGGAGAAATATGGAGCAGCAACATTAGCTGTTCCAATGAAAGAAACAGTCAAGGAGGTTAGCCGAGAAAGTGCTGTGACTCAGACCCTGGATAGAAAGAAACTTTACTCTATCCAGACTCCTCAGGGGTTCAAGAGAGAGATAATATGGAAAGCCTACCAAACAGCCAGCCAATCGGGTCAATGGGCAAGTGATGATGCTGCCCTGGTAGAAAAAACAGGGAAGAGAGTCATGATAATTCTGGGAGATGAGATGAATATCAAGATTACTACTTCCCTGGATTTGAAATTAGCTGAGATACTATTAAGGAATAGCGTTTAGCGTATGGCGTATAGTAAAAAAATGTAAATCGAAAATGCAAAACCAAGACTTAGAATCGAATCAAAAGGTGGGAAAAATAAGTCTTGAATTTTGGATTATGGTTTCTTGCCTTGAAGATTTTCTATACGCTAAACGCTACCCGCTATATGCTATACTAGATACGAGAGTAAGATGCGTGTAGGAATAGGATACGATGTGCATCCTCTGGTAAGAGGGAGGAAACTTATTTTAGGAGGAGTTCATATACCCCATCCAATGGGCCTGGGGGGACATTCTGATGCTGATCTTCTATTGCACAGTATGGGGGATGCCTTACTAGGGGCAGCAGGTAAAAAAGATATAGGCTCTTTATTTCCTGACAATGATCCCAAATATGAAGGAATTTCTAGCTTAATATTATTAACAAGGATTTTCCAATTACTGAAAAAAAATGGCTACCGAATAAATAATTTAGATGCTACATTGGTAGCAGAAGAACCCAAAATTTCACCCTATGTCCATAAGATGAAAGAAAATATTGCTCGGGCTTTAAGAATCCAAACTGATCGGATAGGAATCAAGGCCACTACTTCTGAAAAAATGGGTTTTTTAGGTAAAAAAAAGGCAATTTGCTGCTGGGCAGTAGCCACTATTCAAACGGTAAGTGGTGAATAGTGAATTAGTGAATGGTCGTTGGTGAATGGTGAATCGCAAACAAGAAAGTAAATGATTGTAGGGTTTGATTAACCACCATTCACGAAATATGATTCACTAGCTTTGTCGTGCGTGATGCGTATTGCGTAATAGGACATACGACATACGCAATATGAGATAGTGGGGGTAATAAATTGTCCCTTAGAGTTTATAACACTTTAACCAGAAAAAAAGAAGAGTTTGTGCCCTTAGAGCATAAAGAGGTAAAAGCGTATGTTTGCGGCGTAACTCTTTACGATGAATTACATCTGGGGCATGCCCGCTATGCAGTAGTGTTTGATATAATTAGACGATATCTTGAATACAAAGGTTATAAGGTAAACTATATTACTAATTTTACCGACATAGATGATAAAATGATTGCTCGTGCTCAATCTCTAGGAGTCTCTATTTCTGAGCTGGCAGAAAAATTCATAGGAGAATACTTTGCGCAGATGCAACAATTGGGAGTAAAAAAGGCAGATTGCCACCCCCGTGCTACTGAACATATAAAGGAGGTAATAGAGTTAATTAAAAAACTGGAAGATAGAGGACTGGCTTATTCTACTGAGGGAGATGTCTTTTTTCGTGTAAAGAGGTTCCCCTCCTATGGCAAGCTTTCCCATCAGAACTTAGAAGATATCTTAACAGGAGTAAGAGTAGAGGTTGATGAAAAAAAAGAAAATCCTTTCGATTTTGCTCTTTGGAAAAAAAGTAAAGAAAATGAACCTTCCTGGGATAGTCCATGGGGAAAGGGAAGGCCAGGTTGGCATATTGAATGCTCGGCTATGGCTATGAAATACCTGGGAGAGAATCTGGATATCCATGGAGGAGGAAAAGATTTAATATTTCCTCACCATGAGAATGAAATTGCTCAATCAGAAGGAGTTACCGGAAAAACATTTGTCAGGTACTGGCTGCACAATGGTTTGGTGAGAATGAAAAATGCAAAAATGGCTAAATCTACCGGCAATGTTCTTACTTTATCTCACGCTTTGAGCAATTACAAAGGGGAAGTGGTAAGATATTTTCTTCTTTCGGCTCATTATCGTAGTCCTCTAGACTATAATGAAAATAGCCTGCAGGAAGCTGCTTCTTCTCTTAATCGGGTTTACTCTTTATTAGGCAAAATTGAGAAAGAGACGTCAGGTGCTGCTACTTTTGAAAAAGGGAAAATTCCTTCTCAGCTTGAAGAGTTATCTGACAAATTCATCCGAGCAATGGATGATGATTTTAATACCCCGGTAGCTCTGTCAACAATATTTGAGATGACTAAAGAAGCTAATCTTCTTTTAGCGGAACCTCTATCTCGATCCTCCATGTTTTTTTTGTCAGAAGTTGCCAATAGAATAAGATATCTGGGCCGTATTTTGGGGCTCTTTCAGAAAAAAGAGAAGAAAAAGTTAAATCAAAGAACAGAGCAAGTATTGAAGATTTTAATTGAGATTAGAGATAAGTTCCGTCAGGAAAAGAAGTGGGATTTAGCTGATGAAATTAGAAAAAAATTAGAAAATATAGGGATCCAGTTAGAAGACAAAAAAAAGGGAACTAGATGGGAAATTGAAAGACTCACTGAGGGGTAGGTGAATTGGATGGCTCTAACTAAGAAAAAAGGTGCTATCGCTGAAACAAAAGTACTAGCTTATTTGACGGAAAAGGGGTTTAATGTATCCGTTCCCTGGGGAGAAGATATTAGATACGACTTAGTTTCGGAGAAGAATGGAGTATTTAAGAGAGTACAGGTAAAATATATCACCCCCAAAAATGGTCGTTTAGATATTTTCCCACGAAGTGCGAATAATTGGAATACTATTAAGTACACTTCAAAAAATATTGATGTTATGGCAATTTATGACCCCAAGAGTGGCAGAATTTATTTTATTCCAATTACTGTGTTCCCTAACAATAGCAAAATTAATCTGCGACTACTTCCTTGCAAGAATAACCAAGAAAAAAACATTATTTGGGCAAGTGAGTTTGAGGACATAGATATATTAGAAAAATAGGCTGGCGTAGCTCAACTGGCAGAGCGGGTGACCTGTAATCATCAGGTTGGGGGTTCAAGTCCCTCCGCCAGCTCCACAATGAATCTTAGCCTCCCCCTTAATGACTTAATATTTTCTCTATAATGAGAGGAACTTCTTTTAATGCCTGGTCTACCTTGTGAGGCAAGGAGGTCCCTCCCTGGGCAAAGTCCCATCTACCGCCACCGTTACCTCCGGCAATCCGACAAACTTCTTTGATTATTTCATCTGCCGGTAGCTCTTTCTGGCTAGAGGCAACTACCAGAAAAGCTTCCTTTTGAGCTATTGAAGCTAACACCACGATACCTTTTTTCAGTTTAACTTTCAATTTTTCTGCGGTTTGTCTCAGGATTTCAGGTGATAAATCCTGCCATTCTCCTGTTACTAGTTTTATATCTGCAACTCGGGAAGCCTGCTGTATTAGATTTTCCATCTCAACCTCTGCCAATCTTTTCTGCCATTCCTTCATCCGCTCTTGTTGCTTTTGAAATTTCTGATTCTTCTCCTCAATGCGCGTCAAGATTGTGCTTTCCCCAGTTTCTAATGCCTCGCCAATTCTCCTGAGAAGACTCTCTTTTTCTTCTATTGAGTCTAAAGCCCTCTTTCCTACCAGAGCTTCCATTCTCCTTATTCCAAAGGCAATGCTTGATTCACTAATTATTCGCAATATTCCTATTTCTCCAGTACCGGAAAGATGAGTTCCTCCACAAACTTCCTGGCTGAACTTTGCTATGGTTACTAGCCGCACTTTTTCTTTATATTTAGCTCCAAAAAGAGCTATAGCTCCTTTCTCCTGCGCTTCCTTTAAGGTCATTTCCTTCACTGTAATGGAAAGATTCTCTCTTATCTTTTGGTTGATTAAAGAAGTTATTTTTTTAAGCTGTTCACCGCTTAAAGGAGCAGAATAGCTAAAATCGAAACGAAGTCTATCTTCGCCCACCAATGAGCCACTCTGCTTAACCGTTTCGCCTAAAATCTTT
>NJBQ01000137.1 GCA_005223095.1 Candidatus Aerophobetes bacterium Ae_b3a | reverse complement strand
TGGCCTCTGGTCCCTGTGATTTATGTACCCAGTGTAATTTAAAGGAATGTCAAAAGCCGGATTTAGCAAGACCTTCTATGGAAGCCTGCGGGATAGACGTGTATGCCACAGCCAGGAAAGCAGGATTTAAGATTGAGGTGCTTACCCGAAGAGATCAGATACCTAGATGTTTCGGATTGGTATTAGTGGAGTAAGTGGTCTTCAGGAGTTGCAGGGTTGAAATAGGTATTTTTTGAACCGTCGGTTTATTCTGCAACTCTTCTTTGATTCTTCTTTAGTCTTTTCTATTGGCAAGAAAGGAAAAGGTGGGATTTGCAAGACAGAGTAAACATGGTGCAGTTCATCACTATGTTATGCTCACAACTCAACATATGAGTTTGAGCTAGTAAAACCCTTAGCCAAAGGTTAATTCAACAACTTCAAACAAAAGACAACCTAAGTCAAATCTCAGCGCCTGTCAATTTGGGTTTGCAGGGCTGGGGTCGTCAAGAGTTATCTTGATGGAGTATTTTGACTTTGCTAAGAATGACCCAGCCCATCACAATCGCTCCAGAGCGATCTATCAATGTTTCTTTATTACGATGAAAGCTAGAAGGTGAAGTTGTCTGCTAAAAAACAGATAAAAGAAGTTGTGGTGGCTACTTTCTTATGAGAATGAATCTTGAGAGTACTGAAAAAAGAACTAAGGTAAAAAGAGAAATGCTGATAACTGACCCCCCCTAGAATCGGTCCAGTTATTATGTTAGGATAGGGAAGGAGGAAAGATAGGATTTGGAAATGGGTCAGTTTTCCTTGGCCGATAAGCTCGGCCAGTGATGCTGATTCAAACCCTTGTGCCTATCATCTAACAAGGCAAGGGTTTCAATGTTTGCTCTACTATTTTGCTCACCCTGTGTACTGTCCCTAACAAAAAAACCTTGACTTTACTAAAAAACGATATATACTAATTATAAGCATGAGCTATATAGGACACTAATGCCTTTTATGAGGAAATTGTACTGTAAAAGGATATTTTGTAGTATCAGAATTTCAATAATTTTTTTGCTTTAACAGGGGGAGCAGGCCGAAGGCCGTTGAGGGGGAATGTTTTCTCCCTCAAATATCTTGCCACCTCTTCTCTCGAGCCTTCTTCAAAATGAGAAACGATCAGAGCTAAGCGAATTCATCAAAAAGTCAAAGCTAGCCGGAAGATAACTTATTCATAGTAAACTGTGCTTCTCCACAAAATCAGGGCCCAACAAGAAAGCGTCGCCTCTTATGAAGGCGATGCAGGCCACCATTCACCAGAACCTTAGTCAAAATTGCCCAAGTTCCTTAAAAAAGGAGCTGCTTATTTTCTGGATGAATAAAGAGGAGGCATCTCTAATTTTCCTCAAGATGCCTCAACAATAAAACAAAATGCCCCGGCACTGGCAAAACGGCTAATATCCCCTACTTCATAAAGGATGGTGAAAGCAGGAATATCACCAATACCAGGAGGTTCAAATGAACAAAGTAAACTTAGCTTCTCTTTTCCTATCCTTATTATTCATTCTGGGTCTCTGTCTCGCTCTTATGCCCACCAGCGCTCAGGCCCTAAGGTCTATTCCCACTAATCCAAGAGAAGAAGGAGGCTAACCTAGTTATGAAGAGCAAGATAAAGAAAAGATTGTTGCTGGCTCTGTCCTTATTTTTCACCTCACTCATCTTTTTCCCTTCCGGGGCAGGAGCCGAAGGGGGATATGTTCCGGTTGCCATATGGGGAAGCTGGGGAACCGGGGACGGGGAGTTTCATTGGCCCTCTGGCATCGCCACCGATGCAGCTGGCAATGTCTATGTGGTAGATACATATAATAACCGCATCCAGAAATTTGACTCTAGCGGTACCTTCATCAGCACATGGGGAAGCTCTGGAAGTGGGGAGGGGGAGTTCTATCATCCCTCTGGCATCGCCACCGATGCAGATGGCAATGTCTATGTGGTAGATACATATAGTTACCGGATCCAGAAATTTGACTCTGATGGTAACTTCGTCTGCAAATGGGGAAGCTACGGAACCGGGGACGGGGAGTTTTATTTACCCTACGGCATCGCCACCGATGCAAGTGGCAATGTCTATGTGGCAGATACATATAATAACCGGATCCAGAAATTCGACTCCGGCGGGAACTTCCCCACCCAATGGGGAAGCTCCTTTAACTTCCCCTTCGGCATCGCCACCGATGCAGATGGCAATGTCTATGTGGCAGATACATATAATAACCGGATCCAGAAATTTGACTCTAGCGGGAACGTCCTCGGCAAATGGGGAAGCCTTGGAACCGGGGACGGGCAGTTTATTGGCCCCTGCGGCATCGCCACCGATGCAGCTGGCAATGTCTATGTGGCAGATACAGGTAATAACCGGATCCAGAAATTTGACTCCGGCGGTAACTTCCTCACCCAATGGGGAAGCTCCGGAGATGAGGAGGGGCAGTTTTATGCACCCTACGGCATCGCCACCGATGCAGATGGCAACGTCTATGTGGCAGATAATGGTAATAACCGGATCCAGAAATTTTCTCCCGACACCATAAGACCCCGGGTAGCGAGCCTCACCTTAGATCCCCCCAGCCCGGTGAAGGCCGGCCTTGTAACCTTTACCATTGTCTTCAGTGAGGATATGAAGAACAACATCCTCCCAACGGTAACCTTTGGTAAGGATGATCCATATAACGAGCACACCATAGAGAAGACCAGTTATGGCGCTGATACCTGGGTGGGAGAGTTCACCATCGAAGCTGGCTATGATGGGGAGCAGCATCTGAGCATTAGCGGTGCCAAGGACCTTGCGGGCAATCCCATGGATCCTGATACCGATATCAGCCATACCTTCCTGGTGGATACCACCTTCCCTGGTGGCTCTATTTTGATCAATGGGGGTGCTGGCTATACTAATTCTCGATCGGCAACCTTGTCCTTGAGTGCTGAAAATGCTGCCCAGATGCACTTTAGCAATAATAATGTCTCCTGGACAGACTGGGAGTCTTATGCTACCTCCAAATCCTGGACTCTTTCCTCGGGCGATGGAGAAAAGACAGTCTATGTAGAGTTTAAGGATAGTAGCGGTAATGTCTCTAAGCCCTACTCCGATACTATTATACTGGATACCACTCCCCCCACTGGTACCTTTTCCATAAACAGCGGTGGTGATTATACCAATTCCAGGTCAGTAACCTTGACTTTCAATGCCAGTTCTTCTTCAGCATCCTTAAGCTTAGCTAATATTAGTCCCTCTTTAATGCGCTTCAAGAATGAGGGTTCCTCCTGGAGCAGCTGGGAGTCTTATGCTAGCTCCAGATCCTGGACCCTTTCCTCAGGTGATGGAAAAAAGACAGTCTATGTACAGTTTAAAGATAGTGCCGGTAATGTCTCTAAGACCTACTCTGGTAGCATCATCCTCCATAGAACCCCACCCACAGTAGCCATTACCTCACCCTGCGCGGAGAGCTGTCTTAAGGGTGAGGTTACCGTAGAAGGAACAGCTACGGATGATTACTTTGAAAAATATGAGATAGAGTTTGCCGAAGGACTTAATCCTTCCTCCTGGCATCAGATTACTTCCTGCTGTTTTGCAGTAGTAGAGGCAGAGCTCTGCTGCTGGAATGTTAGCTCCCTTTCTGATGGCACCTATACTTTGAGATTAACTGCCTGGGACTTAGCCAGCAACTTTGCTGAGGTAAAAGTAGTCCTTAAGGTAGATAATCATCCCCCCAAGACAACTTTAACAGAGTATCCTTCTGAAAAAGTTACCGGTAACATCCCTAAAGCAGTGGTTCCCTTTTCCTGGATAGGCTCTGATCCTGATAACATCACTCCCGTTGAAAAGCTAGTTTATCAATATAGACTAGAAGGTCACTCTACCTATCAGGACTGGTCAGGCTGGAGTAAAGATAGCACTAGCACCTTTCTTCTTCCCTCAGGAAACTATAGCTTTAAGGTAAGAGCAAAAGATGAAGCAGGTAACTATCCGGCTGAAGATGATAGCCAGACAGCAAGATACTCCTTTACTGTATCCTTACCCCTCATTATCTATCCCAATCCTTGCTACCTAAATCAGGCAGGATTCCTTACCTTCTCCAACCTTGCTTTAGAGTCTGAGGTAAGAATATATATCTATGACCTGGCAGGTAATTTAGTAAAAACCCTAAAAGAAACTGATGCAGTGATACAAGGAGGATCAAAGGTAGCTACCTGGGACCTAAGAAACAATAAAGGAGAGATGCTAGCTCGAGGTATCTACATTTACTATATCCTGAGTGCCACTGAAAAGAGGAGCGGAAAGATAGCCATTATTAACTAAAGGGTTTTGAAGAACATTTTATGAGGAGACCAAGCAATGAGAAAAACACTGTCGGGTGCGCTGATAATAGGAATTTTAATGCTGAGCCTCAATCTTATCTCTTATGCCAATGGCCCGGGAACAACAACGGCCAGCTTTTTGAAGATTGGCATCGGGGCAAGAGCTGCTGCTATGGGGGATGCCTTTACTGCCCTCACTTTAGATGGAACCTCTCTATATTGGAATCCAGCTGCTCTGAGTGAGATCAAGACAAAAGATATCTCAGCTGCCTATAATAGCTGGTTGGAGGAGATAAAACAAGGATACTTAAGCTTCAGCTTTCCTACAGCCAGGGGAGGAATGGGATTGGGTATAAACTATGTAGACATGGGAAAAATAGAAGGAAGAGATTTAGAGGGAAATCCCACCAAAGACTTTAGCGCTTCAGATACCCATATCTTTTTTGGTTATGCTAAAAGGTTCAAAAAGTCTTCCTGGGGTATCAGCCTGGGCATGCTAAAAGACGTTATCAAAGATGACACCAAAAATGCCTTCCTGGCAAATATTGGCTTTCTTTATCCAGTAAGTGAGCGCCTTAGCCTGGGGATAGTAGCTCAAAATATAGGTAGTAAATTGGGAAGCGATCCTTTACCTTTAACCTTCAAGCTAGGATTAGCTTCAAAGCTAAAGAATCTAGTTCTTGCCCTGGATATCGCTAAGCCTCAGGATAATGAGATATATTACTGCCTTGGTGCTGAGTGGTGCTTAAGAAACACCCTGGCCTTAAGAGCAGGGTATAAAACTAACCAGGATGTCGGAGAAGGATGGTCGGCTGGCCTGGGCTTTAAATTTAGCAGGAGCGATTTAGATTATGCCTACGTTCCTTATGGTGATTTAGGCATTACCCATAGAATCTCTTTACGAATAAGAATCTAGGTAGGTAGCTGAAGTAAACCAG
>NJBQ01000136.1 GCA_005223095.1 Candidatus Aerophobetes bacterium Ae_b3a | reverse complement strand
ATCCTTGTTTTATCTCCTCCAACCAGCTATTATAGGCAGCTGAGATATCTTTTGTCTTGATCTGGCTCAGAGCAGCTGGATTCCAATATAGAGAGGTTCCATCTAAGGCCAGGGCAGTAAAGGCATCCCCCATGGCAGCCGCTCTTGCTCCGATGCCAATCTTCAAAAAGCTGGCCGTTGTTGTTCCCGGACCATTGGCATAAGAGATAAGATTGAGGCTCAGGATTAAAATTCCTATTATCAGCGCACCCGACAGTCTTTTTCTCATGGCTTGGTCTCCTCATAAAATGTTCTTCAAAACTCTTTAGTTAATAATGGCTATCTTTCCGCTCCTCTTTTCAGTAGCATTCAGGATATAGTAGAGGTAGATACCTCGAGTTAGCATCTCCCCATTATCATTCTTTAGGTTCCAGGTAGCTACCTTTGATCCTCCTTGTATCACTGCATCAGTTTCTCCTAAGATTCTTACTAAACTTCCTGCCAGGTCATAGATATATATTCTTACCTCAGACTCTAAAGGAAGGTTAGAGAAGGTAAGGAATCCTGCCTGATTTAGGTAGCAAGGATTGGGATAGATAATGAGGGGTAAGGATACAGTAAAGGAGTATCTTGCTGTCTCGCTATCATCTTCAGCCGGATAGTTACCGGCCTCATCTTTTGCTCTTACCTTAAAGGTATAGCCTCCTGAGGGAAGAACAAAGGTGCTAGTGCTATCTTTACTCCAGCCTGACCAGTCCTGATAGGTAGAGTGACCTTCTAGTCTACATTGATAAACTAGCTTTTCAACTGGAGTGATGTCATCAGCATCAGAGCCTATCCAGCTAAAGGGAACCACTGCTTTAGGGGTGTTGCCGGTAACTTTTTTTAGAGGATACTCTGTTAAAGTTGTCTGAGGGGGATGATTATCTACCTTAAGGACTACTTTTACCTCAGCAAAGTTGCTGGCTAAGTCCCAGGCAGTTAGTTTCAAAGTATAGGTGCCATCAGAAAGGGAGTTAACATTCCAGCAGCAGAGCTCTGCCTCTACTACTGCAAAACAGCAGGAAGTAATCTGATGCCAGCAGGAGCAAGGATAAAGTCCTTCGGCAAACTCTATCTCATATTTTTCAAAGTAATCATCCGTAGCTGTTCCTTCTACAGTAACCTCACCCTTAAGACAGCTCTCCGCGCAGGGTGAGGTAATGGCTACTGTGGGTGGGGTTCTATGGAGGATGATGCTACCAGAGTAGGTCTTAGAGACATTACCGACACTATCCTTAAACTCTACATAGACTGTCTTTTTTCCATCCCCTGAGCTGAGAGTCCAGGATTTGGAGGAAGAACAAGACTCCCAGCTGCTCCAGGAGGAATCCTCATTCTTGAAGCGCATCCAAGAGGGACTAATATTAGCTAAGCTTAAGGAGGCTGAAGAAGAACTGGCATTGAAACTCAAGGTTACTGACCTGGAATTGGTATAGCCAGCACCCCCATTGATCAAAATAGAGCCAGCAGGGGAGGTGGTATCTACCAGGAAGGTATGGCTGCTATCAGTATCCATGAGATTATCAGCCAGGTCTTGGGCATCGCTGATGCTGATATGCTGCTCACCATCATAGCCAGTGCCGATGGTGAACTCTCCCACCCAGGTATCAGCGCTGTAGTCGGTCTTCTCTATGGTGTGCTCGTCATAGGAATCCTTCCTCCCAAAGGTGACCGTGGGGGAGATAGTGATATTCATCTGCTCACTGAAGACAATGCTAAAGGTTACCTCACCTGCCTTCACCGGGCTGGGGGGATTTAAGGTGAGGCTCTTTAGCGTGGGCTTGTCCGTCTCATAGGTCAGGGTAATCCCAGGGGTTTCATCCGATACGTTCCCGGCTTTGTCGCTAGAGCGTGCCTTGACTACATTAGCACCGGCAACCAGAGTTGCCACATAGCTCCAGGGATTGGTATCCTTAGCATCATTCCAGGTAGATCCGTCATTGATGATTACCTCCACCTTGGCAATGCCGCTGCCTCCATTATCATACGCCTCTCCCTCTATGGTATAGGAGGCATTACTAACAGTCTGGTCCTCTGAGGGATTGGTCATGGTGACGGTCGGTTTGGTGGTGTCCACCAGGAAGGTATGGTTGGTATCGGGATCAGGATCCATGGGATTGCCCGCAGGGTCTTTAGCTCCGCTGATGCTGATATGCTGCTCCCCATCATAGCCAGCTTCCATGGTGAACTTTCCTTTCCAGGTTTTGCCGCTATAACTGGTCTCACTTATGGTGTGCTCGTTATAGAGACCCGCCTTGCCAAAGGTCACCGTGGGTAAGGCGCTGGTATCCATATCCTCACTGAAGACGATTGTAAAGGTCACAAGGCCAGCCTTTACCGGACTGGGAGGGTTTAAAGTTACGCTCTCGACCCAGGGCCTGGTGGTATCGGGAGAAAATTTCTGGATGCGGTGATTATCTGTATCTGCCACATAGACATTGCCACTTGCATCGGTGGCGATGCCGCAGGGATACCTAAAGGAGCTTCCCCATTGGGTGATGAAGGTACCGTCAGATTCAAATTTCTGGATGCGGTCATTATCTGTATCTGCCACATAGACATTGCCACTTGCATCGGTGGCGATGCCGTAGGGCCAATCAAACTGCCCCTCCCCGGTTCCGGGACTTCCCCATGTGCTGATGAAGGTACCATCAGAGTCAAATTTCTGGATCCGGTTATTAGATGTATCTGCCACGTAGACATAGCCAGCTCCATCGGTGGCGATGCCGAAGGGATACTTAAAATACCCGTCCCCGGTTCCGTAGCTTCCCCATTGGGTGCTGAAGGTACCGTCAGATTCAAATTTCTGGATGCGGTCATTATCTGTATCTGCCACATAGACATTGTCACTTGCATCGGTGGCGATGCCGTAGGGCATATTAAAATCCCCGTACTCGGTTCCGGGACTTCCCCATGTGCTGATGAAGGTACCATCAGAGTCAAATTTCTGGATCCGGTTATTAAGTGTATCTGCCACATAGACATTGTCCGCTCCATCGGTGGCGATGCCGAAGGGATACTTAAAATACCCGTCCCCATCTCCAGAGCTTCCCCATTTGCAGATGAAGTTACCATCAGAGTCAAATTTCTGGATGCGGTGATTAGATGTATCTGCCACGTAGACATAGCCAGCTCCATCGGTGGCGATGCCGAAGGGATACTTAAAATACCCGTCCCCGGTTCCGTAGCTTCCCCATATGGCAACCGGAACATATCCCCCTTCGGCTCCTGCCCCGGAAGGGAAAAAGATGAGTGAGGTGAAAAATAAGGCCAGAGCCAGCAATAATCTTTTCTTTATCTTGCTCTTCATAACTAGATCAGCCTCCTTCTTCTCTTGGATTAGTGGAAATAGACTTTAGGGCCTTAGCGCTGGTGGGCATAAGAGCTAGACACAGACCCACAATCAATAATAAGGATAGGAAAAGAGAAGTTAAGTTTACTTTGTTCATTTGAACCTCCTGCTATGAGTCCACTAGAGGCCAAGATTATGATGCGATCTTTATGGAGCTCTAAAAGGCTTATCAGCATCACCTATTCATATATTTGTGTTGACACTTTTTCACTTTTTTCTTGTAAGTAGCATCTTCTAAAGGCTCCTTTCTCATCCCCTGGGTGGGCTTTGGTGCAACCCTGACTCCTGCTCAAAGAAAGTGCCTCCTAGATTGAGAGCTCTTTTTTTGTAGCTATTCTACTAATTTAAAAGACCATTTAATAAAAAAAACCCATCCTTTTATTCAAAAGAATGGGTGCTTATGGCTTGCAAGATAAGTTCGGTGGCCCGGCTAGCATTGATAAGACCTGCAGTCTTGTGCCCTATTCTTTCGAACAGTTCGCCTTTGTCGGTTATCTCATTCCTGCCTCTTCAAGAATTATCAAAGATCCACTTCTCTAGCAGCCATACCCGGGTATCGCCTGGCGCACTTCTATCATAGTAGATGAGACATATTTGTCAAGCAAGGTGCAACAGAGAACGACAAATAGACCTTTTGAAGAAGGCCCGAGGGAAGAGGTGGCAAGATATTTGAGGGGGAAAACATTCCCCCTCAACGGCCTTCGGCCTGCTCCCCCTGTTAAATCAAGAAATTATTGAAATTCGGATACTACAAAATATCCTTTTAGAGTACAATTTCCTTATAAAAAACATTGTTGTCCTCTATAACTCATGCTTATAATTAATATATATCATTTTGTAGTAAAGTCAAGCTTTTTCTTCTCTTGGCTATAATGATACTGCACAGTTTTTTAAGAAAGACAATACTAGAAGTTATTACTTCAATAAAGTGAAACAAATCTGGACAGTGAGCAGGAAGCACTCTAGAATGAGAGTAAATTTAAGGAAGATGTTCTTAACTCTCAAAAAGGAGGCCTCCTACAAGACCCGCCAGCATCGATCATACTTAGAGCTGAAAAAAGATACCGGTGAAGAGTTCGCCAGAAAAGCTCTCTTATATAATCTCGAATCCTTAAAGAACAATATAAGGGCCACTACCAGAGCAATGAAATGTTCGGCTCATACCGTTTACTTGGCTCTTGAGAAACAGAAAAAGGGAAACTTGAAAGACTCATCTCATAAGCCTAAATCCAAACATCCTCGTTATATAGAAGAGGAAAAAGAACAAATGATTATTGAATATCGCAAAAAGACCAAACTTGGCAAAAGAAGGCTCAGGTACTATATCTTTCAGAAAGAAGGTATTAATATTGCTGAATCTATTATTGGAAAAGTAATCAAAAGAGCTAATCTTGCAAGAAAGAGAAGAAAGAGAGTGAAAAGGTCTCGTGCTTCACCCTTTTATAATATGCAATTTCTCTTTCCTTTTCAAGAGATGCAAGTTGATGTGAAGGAGATTCTAGATAAAGAAACTCTGCCCAAAGAGGTCTATAGACATCTTAAGGCCTCAGGCCTACCTCTTTTCCAGTGGACAGTGATTGATGTCTTAACCCGCATTCGCTTCCTTTCTTTCTCCTACAGAAAAGACTGGTTCTGTGCTAAGGCATATCTTCAGCTTATTATCTGGTGGATAAGATCTTTTGGCTTTTATTATCCCCTGCACATTCAATCAGATGGTGGAGTAGAGTTTGCTGCCTCAGCTCCTGGTTCTTTCAAAAGGAACCTGGAAAAAGTCTTTAAACCTTTAGGGGTAACTAGGTCCGTTATCAGAAAAGGTCACCCAGAAGATGATGCCTTTGTAGAAAGAAGCCATCAAACAGATGATCAAGAGTTCTATATTCCCTATCTACTTATGATAAAGAATGAGAAAGATCTTATTAAGCGAGGCCAGTGGT
>NJBQ01000034.1 GCA_005223095.1 Candidatus Aerophobetes bacterium Ae_b3a | reverse complement strand
TGGCCTCATCGGAGAAAGTGGGAAAGGAGGTCCAGAATTACTATCTAGAACAAAAAGGGAGGTGAAAAAGAATGAAAAAAGTTTTTCTGGTTGCATTAGCAGTAATGTTGGTGATGGGTTTAACAGGAACAGTAATGGCAAAAGGACCAGTCGGAGAAATAATTACTATTCACTGGCTTGAGGATGCTGTAAGGTACAACCCGGATGGTTCGGAAAAAGCTAGCTGGACAAATGACCCGCTTGGCCCGGCGGATCTGGTGCGGACTGGCAAAGCGTATCATTTTGACACTATACAAGAATACTACAATTACCCGGGCTTAGAGAACCTTAGCGGGAGCTTGGTTATCAGTGGTTCAGGGAGATTGTCCGGCCATGCCAGATACACTTCGCCAGCCTCTGAATTGCCCATTAGAGACCGCTTTAAAGGCCAAGTAACCGTTGATCCTGATGCTGGAACAATGGTGGGAACATACACTCAGTGGAGCTATGCTTTTGGATCCGAGGCGGACGTTCATGGGTCGTATCCTAAAGCGGTTCCTGCTAAAAAACAGGGCTCAGGCTGGTGGTTCATTGGGTATACTGATTATACTGCTCACTAGTACACGTCCGTTCAGCGGTTGATATAGGGTATTTCGATAGAGAAATAGAAGGTGGGCGTGAGGAACGCGTCATGTTCGGTTGTTGATGAAATGGTCTAAACGGAAATCGTCTCGTAGGTAGGCAGGGTGTGGTTAAGTCCTGCCTACCTCTATTTTTAGACGGCTAGTCTGTTCAAAAACGATAGTTATAAGTTAAATGAATGCTTTGGTTCTGGGAGCCAGTTGTGCTGCCGGTAGGCTCCCCACCATTTATCAGACTATATCTTAATTCTATACTTTGTTCTTCAGTAAGATTATAATGAGACATAAAATAGATGTTTTCCCTATCAGAAGTAGGCGCATTGGCGCCGATGATGAAGTTATCCTCATCAGTCAACACATATCCTAATCGCACCATATTCCTTTTTGTCGGATAGTAAGAAAGAGTCAAAGTAGTGGTAACCTTTCTATTATCTACCGTGTTTTCAATGTCTTTGTTCCGGCCTATCTTGTATTGAGTAGATAAGCTCAGCTTATCAGGGATAATTTTATATTCTACACCCCAAGTCACATACCTATATCTAATTGTGTTTAAGGCAATCAGATCCTTAGTGTCAGAGATTCCGTAATGAGTCGAAAGAACCAAGTACTTACCGCAAGGAGCCGATACCGCATAAGTATTTGACACTGTGCTTTCCTGGCTAGGGAATTCCGTCCTATCTTCATAATTTGACCTTGAATGACTGATAGATAGCCTTACTTTTTTAATGGGATAAGAAAGTCCGAAAGCAAAGGTATTGGTGGTATCATCTATCAGCACCTCTGAATCTTCATTGCTAAAATTCTCGCTGATATCGTAAGCGATACTCAAAGAAGGAAGTTTAGGAAGGAAAAAAGAGAGGCTGGCATCTGCCAAACTGTATCTGAAAATATCTCCTGGTTGGAATGAGTCACTGTAATGATTGTAGTAGAATGATCCACTCATATAATCAAAGAAGGAGTAGTCAAGAAAAAAGTCATATTCTTCATAGCCGGTTGATACATCTGGCATTGATGGGGAGCAGAAGTTCTGGTCTGTCCTTTCATAAGACCCGTCAAGGATCAGTTTTTCGGAATAAGCTGAAGCTTCTATCCGAAAAGCATTTCCTGTTCTGGTTGCTGACTCTATTTCGTCTTCCTTACAACTACTCCAGGCATACTCCCCCGATAAACTCATCTCGGGGCTTAGAGCAAATTCCGTATCCAGACTGGCAACAGAATTCTGCCCGTTCTTATCCTGAACATAGTTTACTCCCAAAGTGAGATTACTCCTGAGGTAAACCGAGCCTCCTAGACCATACAAATCATCCTTAAATGTTTTCTGGGATGAACCTACTAATCCCACCAAATCGATCTCTCCCAGCCTGGTTCCTACCTTTACGCCCCTTGAGCGGGTCAAAGTAAGCTCTGATAAACCAGTAGCAAAATCCCCCGCTGATAGGTCCAGCTTCTGGGAATGGTAAGAAATGAAGAAGTTGCTCAATTCTGGGTTAATGCTTGGGGTACTTCGGCCAGAAGTGGAGAATCTTAGATAACTACCGACTGGGAGTAGACTAACCAAGCGCAGGTTCAAACTGGTAGTCGGTTCAATTGCCTGGTTGTCTTGATAGTTGATTTGGATACTTCCAGTTAACTTCTTGACTTCTGGTACAGGAGCAAGGGGCAGAACTCTAAGAATAAAATAGTGGCTGAACAATGCTTCTTCCTCAAACTCCATACCTACTCTGTAATGATAAGTTCCAGAATAGTCAGCCGGAATGTCAAAATCAATATTTACGGCTAGCGCCTCCGCCGGAGCAATATCTTCAAACTGTCTGGTTTTGTCAGTCTCGGTCAAATAACTCTTATTCGTATCATATACTTTTATAAAGACCGAATATTCCCCAGCTACCCAGGCTTCCGACCCCGTATTGGTTATCTCAATCTCGAAGACTATCTCCTTGCCAGCCTGAGCCGATGGTGGCGTAGTAGTAATTATACGAAATATCGCTGAGTTTTCAGAAAAAGCAAATCCCGCCTTACAAAATATAAAAAAGACTAACACTAAGACAACTACTCTTCCCAAAATATCACCTCACATACTAGCTGGAATTATAACACAATGAGCCTAAAAGTCTATTTTGCAAGGCGTTAACGCTAAAATTTCTCTATAAAACCAAATAAAAACCTTCTATAAATTTCTTAGGTTATCCACTTAAAATCTACTTTGAGTTGACTCATCCCATTTCTGCCTTGACCAACCTATCACTACTATTTGTCGGCTTATGTATGAAAGTAAGACATTGAGCACCTTCCTCTAAACTGAAATCCCCATTTTATCTACATTCCTATTTGGAGACTAATGACATTTTATCGCCTTTTTCACTTGATTCTGACAAATCTCACAGGAAGGGCTAAGCTAAAAAGAGAGTTAGAGGATCGACTCTGTTCAAATCATAATTCGCCTAGCTGCCATACGGGGAAAGCAATTGAGAAGATATCCTAAAAACGAAGCTCAATTGACCCGCAGAAACCAAGTAAGCGATGGCAGGTTTCCAATATTAAATATCAATTTAAGCTAAGCTCTTTTCCTATCTACAGAGTTTTTTCAAAAAAAGCCAAATTAATAACGTAGCTATTATCACGAAAATAAACGGAGCTCACCTCTATAAACTCGCTCTAAGCAATACTTTTTAAGACCGCTCAAAATTAATTCATAGTACAATTAATACTACAAATAATAGTATTAAAGGAGAGTAATTGTAGTAAAAAGATAGTGCTACATGGGGAATGTCTATTTCTGTGAAGGGAAGTCTTCCGTTTGTTGAGGATTTGTTATCTATGAAGGAAGGATTTGGCTATTCTTTATGAGATAAGGAACATACCTAGGTTGTGTTCATCTCTATAAGTTATGAACAGTGGGGCCCATAAAAGAAAAATATGAGCCCCACTGAGAGTTATGTTCTACCTTGTCTTCGGGTTAGAGCTTGGAGGTGTTATCTTTTCACCTGTCCGAAAGGCAAAGCCTGCTGAGGCCAAAAGAGCTAGTCTTTCCCACCAAACGAGCCCCTTACCAAAGATGGCCTCAATGCCTACAATGGAGCCGGCAATATAGAGAGCCCATTTAGCAATCCCTGCTCGTTCTTTCGGAGTAAACGGCTGAAACGCGGTGGAGAACACTTGATTGGGTGGATTAACGTTAGATTGAGGAAGAATTGGTGTGGGCTGACATTTTGGTGGTAGGACCTGGGGAGTTTTCGATACTGTCACCGATTGTTGGGTTTTATTTCTGTCCGAGAGCTGCTTTCTGGTAATTTTCGAATGACAATTCGCGCACAGAGTCAGCGTATATTCGGGGGATTTCTCTTTGTTCGGATGATGTTCTTCAAGCTTCTCTGGATCAGTTTCCCCACATAACTTGCAGTACCTTTTCAGATCCTTCCCTTTTGTCCATTGGGAAACTGTGGATGGGCATACGCCTCGCTTTTTTCGGATATCCTCATAGGTGAGGCCGTTCTTTCTGTCCTCAATTACCTTCAGTTTCAGTTTCTTTATCTGTCCGTTTTTTCTTCTCATTTGTGCACCTCCTTTCTGTAATTTTTGCTTCTCTTACGTTTTCGTTTCGATAGGTTGAGTTTGAAAGTGTAAGAGAAGTTCTTACAGCTGGAGGGTGTGGGGAGCCAACGTCTTAAGTATCGTTTTTGAGAGTATTTACGTGTTTTTAGCAGAGAAATACTTCCCCATATCCTAAAGGAATAAGTCTGTTCGGTGACTACTATCTTCCTCATAGCTTCACCCACGGTGGATCCTTCCCTTGACTAGAACTTCTGTCTCTCTCAACTTATTGATAATTCGCTCTGGCGTATAGGTTCTTTTGGCCATTCAAACCCCCTCTTCTCGATCCTTATTCTAACACAAAAACTGGACCGATTCCAGGGGGGCAGGTCACTTCTCAGCAGCTGCAATATTCTTCCTGCAATTTACCTCATCGCCTTTTAATTTGGCATTCATTGCTTTGTCATGATAAGCAGGCATCTTCTCCTATTCGAATTCGATATTTTCCTGGACTTTCTCAGATAAAATGGGAATTTTTATAGACCTGATTTCGTCAAACACGCTGTTATATGATGTCGTGGTTTAGGACGACTTTACACAGATAACAATCTCCCCCGGTAATCCAAATAATTTCACTTTCTCTCTGTGCGCTATCCCGAACCCAGCATCCTTCATTGATTGTTTAACATAGATTGGCCTACAGTCAACATATTGCGGAAATCTCTTATGCGTCCACTCGTATAGCCTCAATAATATCGAATCTTCATCTTCTTTTGACATGCTAACAACTGCGAGCCTGCCATTTGGTTTTAGCACCCTCTTGATTTCAGCAAGAACTTTTGGGATTTCGGGCGTATCGAAAAGTTCAAGAGCGAAGCTCATGAAAACAGCATCGAATTTGTTATCCTTGTACGGCATTTTCAATGCGTCTTCGCACTGTAGCTCAACTCTATCCAAAAGTCCGGCTTCTTCAAGTCTCTGCTTGCTAACTTCCAGCATACCAGAGGAAATATCGATGCCATAAGCCTTACCATTCTCACCTACTGACTGGGCCATTTGCTTCAAGCAATGTCCCGTTCCAAAACCGATCTCCAGAACGATTTCCCCTCTTTTAATATTGCACCGCTCCAATGCCATATTTCTGTATTTTTTCTCGAAGGCTCCAGCGAAATAATCGTAGAAGCGACTGATTTTGTCGTAACTCTCTTTTGCCTGAGCCTTAGTTCTATATACTCGTAGTACATTGTGATTTTTTGATTTCATTTCATCATCATCTATTTATTAGTTAGATGGCTCATTCCTATAATTTCTTAACTCTTTTTGTTATCAGTTTCTTTATTCTCTCGTAGGATGGTGGTGGTCCTGTTCTCACCTGCTTGCCGTCTATGAACAAGGCATCAGCAATGCCCCACTCCAAAAAAACATTTCTATCGAACGTATCAATCTTTCTAAAGACCACCTTATCCCCGAATTCTGAGGCAGCTCTCTTGGCCCTTTCAAAAACAAGATTCTGAGCCGGACACCATCCATTCAAAAATGCTGTCACCGTTACCTTACCTGGTATGGTTTCAGATTTTTTCTTTCCTTTAATCCATTTTGGAGGGAGCGCATCGTCAGTGAAAGGTTTCCACAAAAGAACCTGTCCCAAAATTCCTTGTTTATCCACCTTGCTGTATCCTTGCTTCTTAAACCACGATGCCTTCATCCAAAAGGGCAAGGGAATTCCCCAGGCGACCATACCTTTTGCACCCTTGGCTTCTACATCAGTCTCAGCAGCGTGAAGCAAGGCCTTCCCCATACCTTTCTTCTGGAAGTTTCCTCTTCCCTTTTTATAACCGTGAACCCAGATACAGTTTATAAAATATAGGTCCTTTCCTTCAACGAAAGAGTGCTCTATGGGGATATATTGTATCATTCCTCCAACCTCCCCTTTGTCATCCACTGCCAGTTTCACCGCGAGGCCTTTGTCCTTCATTTTGTCGTACCAGACCTCTTTATGGTCCCCTGCCTCTTTCATCTCCTCACACCAATCTTCCAGACATACAAAATATAATTGCTTATAATCCTCTGTTAGACCTATTACTTTCATTTGTTAGCCTCCAAATAGGTATAGTACATAGCCTTTTATCATTTTAGGATGCATTTCTAAAGCAGACAATTTCATATAGTGTTCCCAGCGTATCTGAAGTCCATGACCTGCCCCCATTGATTGTACCACTTTTTGAGTTAGAGTCACGGGCACAATAACCTTGAAAAGGCGAGAACCTACTGCCTACAGAAGTCTTGCATCTTCTGCGAGGACGGGTACCGCTTCGTTTGCGAAAGTGCGTGAATTTCTGATGGCCACTTCGATAGATAGATTCACCGCCGATCCGTTTGCGGAGATTTATTAGGTATTTTCAAAGGCAGCTCAGCGCACTTTTCTGGGAGCACAATCTTAGTTTTCGGCATACAACTTTTCGTTCTCTTTTGATAATAACGTGCCTCAGATTATGATATCTGCCTCCCTAATATTACATCTCTCAGGCACATTAACAAGTGCTGGGATTTGTCCTGCATCCCAAGGCTCCAATGCAACTTTGGATATGTAAGAATACAGAAAAGTCTGAATCGGAAAATATAAAAGTTGAACAAAGCTTGTAGAGATATTTGGCCTCAGGGTGCCCTGATAGGTAGTCTTCTGCGGTTCCTACAAGCTCGGGGCTGGCAACAGCCCCCACCAGTCACTGGATCATAAAACGTCAGCTGAGGTATATTTTGTTTATGACAACAAAGATGATCAGACATCACGGTATCTTAAACAAGGCAATTTCGTGTCCTAATAATGGGGTCCACCTTACTCTGAAGGGTTTTCCCTTTCTGTATATATAGACCCTTCAGGGTGAGAAAAGTGTCGCTTTCTTAAAATCAATTTTACAACAAAAACTAAGTAAGTGAAGTCAGAGGGAAAAAGAATTCTTTAGATAGGTGTGATGGCAGGAAAATCATTCAAACATTTAATCCTAAAAACGGACACTCTAGCTTAGAAGTTAGAGAGGTCATTCTATTAACTAAATAACAGAGGTAAGTTTGTTCTTGACATAACCAGATGATTTGATACGATTAACGCATTATTGGTGGAGCATAAGATTACGAGCGAGCAAAATGTGCGATACATATTCAAGAAGGATATAATTAGAGAGGATCGAGTCGAAGAGAAAGTTGAGAGTTATTGCTTGTCTTGCAGTACAAAAAGCCCTGAGTTTGCAAGGAGAATTGCCATAGACGATCGATGGCGTTTTGCAGGGTGGAGTTTATAAGAGGGGGAGAGTGAAAATGCGAGTTGCTCGGGCTCGCCCGTCTATGAACGAAAGTTGTCATAAGTACTTGAATAGGAGCTTTTCATTCCTTACGGCCGGAGTTCTTACCTTTTTTCTCCTCACGGCGGTGTTCTCACAAATCACCTTTTCTAATGCCTCAGCTGACCTTAGCATCACTAAATCACCCTTATCTGATCCAATCATTGCCGGGGAGAGTTTAACCTACATCATCAATGTAGTGAACTCTGGTCCTTCTGATGCTCAAAATGTAGTTATTACTGAGAACTATGATACCAACTTCATATTCTCATCTTCTTCTCTTTTCCCTGACAGTGGCACTAATAATCAGTGGACCTTCAAAATTATTAAGGCAGGGGATAGTCAGACTATCAGCATCACTGGAAGCATTGCTCCTTCTGCAGCGGGATCTCTTTCTAATAGTGTAACTCTCACCTCTGATATGGCTGACCCTGATCCTGACAACGACAGTACTGATTTGAGCATTAGTATTCTCAATAGGCTCAGTCACTGACACTGGAAGAGAATCTATTTTTTCCTTATCTAGTCCGTTACCTCTACTTTTATTAGATTAGTAATACCAGGAATGGCAAAAGGAATACCTGCTGTGATTACTATTATTTCTCCTCGACCAAGCCGACCGATTCTTCGAGCGGTATTTTTTGCTTTACAAATCATGTCATCCGTATCTTTTATCTTCTGACTTTTGTGAGGATATACTCCCCAGGAAAGAGCTAGTTTTCTCACCGTGCTTTCCTCAGGACTTCCGGCCATAATCGGTATCCCGGGGCGATATCTGGCTACTAGGCGAGCTGTACTTCCGGAAATGGTAAAGATAACGATAGCTGCCGCCTTTAGATCGTGGGCAATCTGACAGGTTGCATTGCTTATGGCATCAGGAACGGTAGCTTTGACCGAGAGCGCTCTTTCTTGTAAGATTTTTTCGTAATCTAAGGATTCTTCAGTCTGAATAGCTATTTTGTTCATTATTCTTATTGATTTCAGAGGGTATTTCCCGAGCGCTGTTTCTTCCGACAACATAATTGCGTCCGTTCCATCAAAGATGGCATTGGCTACGTCTGTAACTTCTGCTCTGGTCGGTCGAGGATTCCTAACCATCGATTCCAGCATCTGGGTAGCGGTGATTACTGGTTTTCCCGACAGGTTACATTTTCTTATGATTGCTTTTTGAGCCAGGGGGACCTCTTCCAGAGGTACCTCCACCCCCAGGTCACCCCGGGCTATCATTATTCCATCAGCGACTTCAATTATCTGGTCGATATTATCCAGTGCTTTTCTTTTCTCAATTTTGGCAATCAAGGAAATCCCTTCTCCTGCCTCTTCCTTTAGTATCTTTCTCACCTGAAGGATATTGTGAGGTTGCCTCACAAAAGAAATGCCTATAAAGTCTACCTTATGATTTATTCCAAAAAGAAGGTCCCTTTGATCTTTCTTGGAAAGGAAGGGAATTTCAAGGTCGGCATCCGGGAGATTAATCCCCTGTTGAGAGGTGAGCGTACCTCCGCTAATTACACGACATTTAATGTCCGTTGAAGTCACCTCTTCCACTCTAAGCTCGAGTGAGCCATCAGCCAGTAGAATAGTGTTTCCACTTCTCACCTCTGGGGGTAAAAGAGAATGGCTGAGGGAAGTCTCTTTTTCATTCCCGGGAACCTGACGGGTTGTGAGAGTGAAAGTCTGTCCCTCTTTCAATACGATGGGGCCATTTTGGAGTAAGCCAGTTCGGATTTTTGGACCAGCCAGGTCCTGGAGAATAGCAACCGGTTTCTTCAGCCTAGCAGAAATCTTTCTAATATGGCGGATAGCCAGAGAATGCTCCTCATGACTTCCGTGCGAAAAATTGAGACGAGCTACATCCATGCCCTCCCTTATGAGCTCTTCTATGAGCTTAGGGGATTTTGAGGCGGGACCGATAGTGCATACTATTTTGGTTCTTCTTCTCCTTTGAGATTCTCTGTCGTTTCTTATAGACATAGATTTACTCCTAAGAGATAAACTGTAATCCTTTCTCATTTATCAGGATAGTCACTTCTCTCATTATATTATCCGGCCAGGTAAAGTCAATTCGGCCGTTTGCAAGTTTTCCTATTTTGAGGTATAATATTTAATGGCTTCTGCATTTGGTCTACCAAGACACACCATACAAGATTAAGATATAGGACAAAAAAATGGCAAGACGGAATGATTTAAGAAAAATACTCATTATCGGCTCGGGACCAATTATTATAGGCCAGGCTTGTGAGTTTGATTATTCAGGAACTCAGGCCTGCAAGGCATTGAAGGAGGAAGGATATGAGGTAATCCTGGTTAATTCGAATCCTGCCACTATTATGACTGACCCAGATATGGCTGATAAGACATATATTGAGCCACTTACCCCGCAGAGCCTGGAAAAGATCATTAAAAAAGAAAAGCCGGATGGGCTCCTTCCTAACTTAGGAGGCCAAACTGGCCTCAATCTTGCCGCTAGCCTTTACAAGTCTGGTGTGCTTGAGAAATATGGAGTTGAATTAATTGGTGTAAGAGCTGATGCTATTGAGCGGGGAGAAGACCGTGTCACCTTTAAGGAGACTATGGACAAACTTGGTATTTCCGTGCCCAAATCTGCGCCCTGTCATTCTGTTGAGGAAGCTGAAGGAATAGCCAAAAGGCTTAAGTATCCCGTAGTTCTCCGTCCGGCTTATACTCTGGGTGGTACAGGTGGAGGGATTGCCTATAATGTGGAAGAATTAAGGACCATTGTGAATAGGGGTCTGGCAGCAAGTCTCATTCATCAGGTCCTGGTGGAAGAGTCTGTTCTGGGATGGGAAGAGCTTGAGCTGGAAGTTGTAAGGGATGAGAAGAATCAGAAAATTACTGTTTGTTTTATTGAAAATGTTGACCCTATGGGTGTACACACGGGTGATAGTTTCTGTGTTGCTCCTATGCTTACCGTTCCCAAAAGCTTGCAGAACCGAATGCAAGAGCTTTCTTACCGAATAGTCGATGCCATTGGAGTAGTAGGAGGGACAAATATCCAGTTTGCTCATAACCTTGAAGATGATAGGTTGGTAGTTATAGAGATTAATCCTCGCACATCTCGTTCCTCGGCTCTTGCATCAAAAGCAACTGGCTTTCCCATTGCCCGCATCTCAACCAAGCTTGCTGCGGGAGTGACTATGGATGAGATTCCTTACTGGAAAGAGGGAACACTTGAGAAGTATGAGCCTAGCGGAGACTATGTAGTAGTTAAATTTGCCCGTTGGGCCTTTGAGAAGTTTCCTCAAGCCCAGGATATCTTGGGAACCCAGATGAAGGCAGTAGGGGAAGTTATGAGTATAGGAAAAACATTTAAAGAAGCATTCCAGAAAGCTATCCGTTCACTGGAAATAAAGAGATATGGTCTTGGCGTCAAGGAGTTTCGAGCCCTTTCCCCGGAACAGTTAAAGAAGAACCTTTCTATACCGTCCAGTGAACGTATATTCCTGATGTATGAGGCTCTGCGTAGGGGTTCTTCTATTGAGGAGCTTTATCAACTTACCCATATTGGCAAATGGTTCATTAAAGAGATGAAAGAGCTGGTGGAATTTGAGGAAGAAGTATTAGGATATCCATGGAATCGTCTGCCCGGCGAAAAGTTAATCAAGGCAAAAGAATTGGGGTTTTCGGATAGATATTTGGCGGAGCTTTTTAATATAAAAGAAAGAGAAGTCAGGCAGAAAAGAATTAGCCTGGGAAAACAGGCAGGATTTGACGCGGTGCCGGTCAGTGGTGTAGAAAACGCATCCTACTACTATTCTACCTATATTGGGGAGGATAAAGTAGGAGTTTCAAAAAAGAAAAAAGTGATGATTCTGGGCGGTGGTCCCAACAGAATTGGTCAGGGCATAGAGTTTGACTATACTTGCGTGCATGCAGCTTTCGCCCTGCGCGATGAAGATTATGAGTCAATTATGGTTAATTGTAATCCTGAGACCGTATCTACAGATTATGATACGTCGGATAAACTCTATTTTGAACCGTTGACAGTAGAGGATGTTCTAACAATCTATGAAAAAGAAAAACCGGAAGGGGTTATAGTTCAATTCGGCGGTCAAACTCCACTAAATATTGCCCGCGAACTACAGGATAATGGGGTGAATATCCTGGGGACAACTCCGGAGAGTATTCGCTTTGCCGAAGATAGAGAGCGTTTTAGAGAAAAAGTGATTTCCCTGAATATGCTACAGCCAGAAAGTGGCACTGCCCGTTCTTTAGAGGAAGCCGTAGAAATCGCCAATGGAATTGATTACCCTCTTATAGTGAGACCTTCTTTCGTACTTGGCGGCCGGGGTATGGAAATTGTATATGACGAAGAAATGTTAAGGAAATACGCCCGGGAGGCAATAAAGATCAGTCCAGAATACCCCATGCTCATCGATAGATTTCTTGAAAATGCCATCGAAACAGAAGTTGACGCCATTTGTGATGGCAACGAGACTTTTATTGCCGCTATTATGGAACATATAGAACTAGCCGGTGTCCATTCGGGAGACTCTGCCTGTGTTATTCCCACCAGGAATATAAAAGAGGAACATCTGAATACTATAGAAAAATACACCGCTAGAATCGCAGAGGAGTTAAAGGTTGTCGGTCTGATGAACATTCAATACGCTATATGTGATGATAGGGTATATATCCTGGAGGCTAATCCCAGAGCTTCACGCACTGTTCCTATAGTCTCCAAGGTGACGGGAATCCCCATAGCTCGCATTGCTACCTATCTGATGTTAGGAAAAAAAATCAAGGATTTTCCTGAATTAAAAAAATCCAAACTCCCTTATGTTGCAGTTAAGGAAGCGGTTTTCCCTTTTAATATGTTCCCCGAGGTAGATCCTCTCTTAGGACCAGAAATGAAGGCTACGGGAGAGGTTATGGGGATTGCTGATACATTCGGACTCTCTTTCTACAAAGCGCAAGAGGCGGCAGGTTTTGAACTTCCCTTAGAAGGAAATGTCTTGTTGACTGTTGCAGATAAGGATAAAGCAGGTTTGCTTCCTATAGCCAGGAAGATTGATGAAATGGGTTTTAGCATTTATGCTACGGGAGGCACAAACCGTTTCCTTGAGGAGCACGGTATTGGGAGTATGAAAATAAAGAAGATACATGAGGGAAGGCCCAATATTGTTGATGCAATTAAGAACAAGAATATTCATCTTATTATTAACACACCGGTTGGCCGTGACAGTAAATATGATGATAGTTATATTCGCATAATGGCTATACAATATAAGGTCCCCCACATAACTTCAATAGCAGCCGCTCAAGCCAGCATTGAGGGCGCTGAAGCTGTAAAAAAAGAGAAGATTTTGCCAAAATGTCTTCAGGAATATCATCGGGAGAGATTGCCACGCCTGCCTTCAGCAGGCTCGCAATGACAGTAGTATACGTGCTTTAGTGAATACTTACCAACTATTTTTGAAAGAGTCTATCAAGTCCGGGTTCAATACCTTAGGAACTAAAGAGAGGAAAGATAAATGGAGTACCGAAGAGTTATTCCCTGTTTGGATGTAAAAAATGGACGTTTGGTCAAAGGGGTAAATTTTGTGGATTTGAAGGACGTAGGTGATCCGGCACAGGTTGGTGCAGCCTACAGTCAGGCAGGTGCAGACGAATTAGTATTTCTTGATATTACTGCAACGCTTGAAAAGAGAAAAACACTGATCGATGTGGTGAAAAGAACAGTAAAAAATATTTTGGTTCCACTGACAGTGGGGGGAGGTATCAAGAGCATACAGGATATTGAAGATTTGATGGAGATAGGCGTATCCAAAGTATCTATCAACACCGCTGCAGTCCAAAATCCAGAATTGGTTAAAGAAGCAGCAAAAGAATTCGGCAGCGAAAAAATCATCATTGCTATTGATACTCGCAGCTCCTCTCAAGTTCCTTCAACTTTCGAGGTGTTGGTGAGCGGTGGGACTAAACCTACTGAAATTGACGCTGTTGAGTGGGCAGGAAGGGTTGAAGATTTAGGAGCTGGTGCCATCTTGCCTACAAGCATTGATACAGATGGTACTCAGACTGGATATGACATTGCCATGACCAGGGCAATAGCTGATGCGGTGAACCTACCCGTCATTGCCTCAGGTGGTGCTGGAACACTGGAGCACCTCTACCAGGCCATTACCCAGGGAAAGGCGGATGCTGTGCTTGTCGCCTCAATAGTACACTTTGGAAAATACACCATTGCCCAGATTAAAGAATACCTGGCCGGGCGAGGAATCCCGGTGAGACACTAGTGTTTCGTTTAGATTATCCCAGAACTCTGTAAGTCTCTTTTAATCTCTCCATTATTTTTATCTTCTGGGGACACTTTTCTTCACATTCGCCACATTCTTCACAGGCTTCTGCTTGTCGCCTTTCATCCTTTTCACCTGATTCGAGGGTGCCCACCCCGATGTTCTGATACTGCTTGCGAGCCCATTCTCTTAAACCATACACAGTGTAGTAGTTTATTAACTTAAAGATTTCTGGAATAGCTACATTTTCGGGACATGGTTGACAGTATCCACAATTGGTACAGGCAATCTCTTCTTTCTTCTTTCTTTTTTCTATGAAATTTTCGATTATATGGAGTTGTTTGCTGCTCAAAGATTCAGACAGGCTTGCTGTCCTGGCATTTTCCTCTACCATTTCCTTATTTTCCATACCTGAAAGAGCAAGGGATACATTCTTATTGGCAAAAACAAATCTTAAAGCTAGTGCTGGAGTACTCTTAACATCAGGACCTATTGCTTCCCTGAGGATGTCTGAAACAACAAGACGACCACCTCCCACCGGACCCATTACTGCTACTCCCAGCCCTTTTCTTTTCGCATAAGCCATAGCCTTCTCATTGCTTCGGTCAAGAAGATTGTATTGGCAGAGAACCGACTCGAAGATACCTACGTCAATGATTCTTTTCATGACTTCAGGTTTATCGTGGAAGGAGAAGGATATATGTTTAATAAGCCCCTCATCTTTTGCCTTTTGCGCTTCTTTGAGAAGGTTATGTTTCAGGACTATGTTCTTAAATCTATCCTCATTTAAGTCGTGAAAATGGTAAAAGTCGATATACTCTACCTTGAGTCGCTCAAGCTCTTCTTCCAGAAAACGGCGGTAATCACTCCTTTCCTTAACCTCCCAGGTAGGCATTTTTGTAGATAAATAAATCTTATCTCTCCAGCCTTTCAGAGCCTTTCCCACTACAAGTTCACTTTCACCCTCGTTATACACGTGGGCGGTATCCACATAGTTCACTCCCAGCTCAAAGGCTTTTTGAATGACCTCAATGGACTCCTCTTGTTTAATTTGGAGCTTTGCCTTTATTCGCTCTTGGGGAAGGCGCATTGCGCCAAATCCAAGAATAGAAACTTTGATGCCGGTGTTTCCAAAACTGCGGTATTGCATTGAAAAATCTCCTCTCGCTGCTTTGTTTGGTTTTTTGGATAGAGCGACTTCATATTTGTTCTAATCAAACACTTCTGCTTTTAGTTTCTCTCACTTTTTAGTCAAGATTCTTTTTCTTTTCTTTTGCTAACCGAGCTTTCAATGCTTTCATCTGTTGGGTAAGCTCTTCATCTTTGGTCTCAAGATACTGATTTTTTTGCTCAAGACTTGCAACTTCGCCTCTGAGAGCCAGGGTGGTTTGATGAGTTTCCTTGAGTGTTTCTTCGAAATTCTGGCCTCTTCAAAAGTCCCAGTCAAGTTTTGGCTCAGGCAACCTTAGTGTCCAGTCAAGTTTCTCTAAGAGTTCCTGGGGTGCAGATAGTTGATCAGTTATAGCTAAACTGGTTGCTGGCCTCACCCCAAACCACATACGGGTGAAGGCCCCTATGGTGACTACCAGTGTAGGCAAAGTCTTATCTATGCCTGTCTCAATACCCGACGATGGGCCAAGCCTTGCCACATAATTACCGGTTAAGCCGTGCCAGGGTGCTTTCTCATCAAGGAGAGAATCAATAGGGTCACTTAGTCTGAGATTGAACCGGACTTTATCTCCTTGAAGATGGGTTTGTGCCATGCACTCTGACAGGTTACATATCCTTACCTGCCAATAAGCTGCCGCTTGCACAATACTCTGGAACCTGGATTTTTCGGTTACTCTATACTGTCTTAGGGGTTTCTCAAGAAGATCCTGAAGTTGAATCCCTGGTGGCTCGCGCATTTTTACCAGGTGTACCTGATCACCCAGGCTTTTAATGAGTGCCATCAGTTCGAGGAACTGCTCCCGGGTTTGAAAAGTAATCCATTCTATGTTGTAGGGTCCTTGCTCCACATTATCAGCTCCACACCAGAAATGATGAGTGAGTTCATTAGTTGAATTATCGCAATAGCCGAGACCAAATCCATTTTTGGTTGATAGCATTGCTGCTTTAGTAATCTTAGGCGGATTCAAATTACAGGAGCCATGACTGCGGAAACGGTTGAGGCGTGCGGAATGTACCATAGCCCAGTCATCGGTAGTTATTCGACGCGGCAGATGAGGTTTAATTCTGACACTGAGCTGGGAAGGGTCAAAAGCGGTGTAATGCTCATAGCTGCCAGTTCCAAAACCAATTTGATCATAGTAGCCCTGCTCGAATACTCCCAAACCAGAAACCAATGCTCCCTCAGATGCTTCAATAGCCACCATCATTGCTGTCAATTGCTTAGCTAACCCCTGCTTGCGTGCAATTCGACTGGTAGCGACACCTGTGATACCGGAAAATGGCAGTTCCTCATTGAGATAATGGATACCTCCGGGTACGGCAGTGGCGCAGCACTCGGCTTCATTGTTCACTTCGATAATGATAGCGCGCCCGCTTTTGATATGAAGACTTACTGCCTCCTCCTTGCCTTTTTCAAGCCAACCTATCTCATGCCAGATACGCTGGACGGCCTTTTTATCCCTTTTGTGGTCATATTGGCGATACTTCACTTTTGCAGTGTTCTCCTTAAATTGGAGTCAAGAAATACCTCAGGACAATTTCTTCCGTCGCTGTATCTGGTGAATCGTATTTCGTGAATCGCAAACAACCAAACCCTACAATCATTCATTTCCTTGTTTGCGATTCACCATTCACTATTCACGATTTTGCTCCTACAAGGCTTCTTCAGAAAATATCCTTCGGTAGATGTATAATTTCCTAGTTCATCAAGAAATGACCGAAGGCCTAAAGATGTCTTTAATAATATGTTTCAACATCTTAAAACTTGCAGTATAACATAAATCCGATGTTCTTTGAGGAAATGACCGGGACAAAGGTTATCCCTTCGTAGAATGTAAAGTTCAAGCAGGGGTTTATTATCCGTGCTACTGTTTGGCGAAGTTTATTGTCACTGTTTATCATTTCTATGCTCTTTTTTTCAATCCAGTTACCGAGAAGATACCCTAGTGTTGGCGTAATAACTGCATCGTTAAAGCTAAAGCCTTCATGGAATACCTCTATGGTGCTTTCGAATAAAAAACTTGCAGCGAAGCTCCCCCAAAAACTCTCTGATTTGCTGTAGCCTCTTGCTCTATAATAAAGGTAAGTTTGTGAACCTACATAAGGATGCCCGATGAAATTCCAATAGAAGGGATCGCCGTCCCACCACTGGATATTCTTCAGGAAAAAATTCTCCCTATACTTTTCAAAATTGCCGCCAGCATCATCCAGTATCTTAAAAAGAAGAAAATATCCTGCCCAGTGAGCAAGATAGAGGAATCCAACATCACCAGCCACTTCTTCAGCAGAATGAGTTCTTACTTCTGGTAGGTAGAATTTTTCATTCTCTGCAAAGGCACCGCTAGAGATAAAGAAAAACAAAATCAAAATTACGGATATTATCCTGTGTCTTTGAGAAAACATGCATATTTTTCTTACGGCATCCTCCATTTCAAGATTTTCCCTTTCCTGCTTTCTCTATCCTGGCCCAGGAGTCACGTAACGATACTATCCGATTGAATACCAGTGCTCCCTGACGGGAGTCAACACAGTCAACGCAGAAGTAGCCCTGTCTTAGAAACTGATATCTACTGCCTGGCTTGGCGTCGGCTAGATTCGGCTCTACCGGACAGGAAGTTAACTTCTCTAAGGAATGACGATTCAAGTTAGCTTTGAAATCAGAACCATCCTTTACATCATGGGGATTTGTTTTTGTAAAGAGATGCTCATAGAGTCGCACTTCGGCTTTCAGGGCATGCGCTGCAGAAACCCAGTGCAGTGTCCCCCTTACCTTACGCCCATCCGAGGACCAACCACCTCGTGTGGCTGGGTCATAAGTACAGTGTAGCTCAATGACTTCTCCGGTTTTTTTGTCCTTAACTACGTCTGTACATTTGATATAATATGCATGTTTTAATCTTACCTCACGACCTGGGGCCAGGCGGAAAAACTTTTTGGGCGGATCTTCACGAAAATCATCTTGTTCTATGTAGAGTACCCGCGAAAAAGGAATTCTGCGCGTTCCCATACCTGGATCTTCTGGGTTATTCTGGGCATCTAGCTCTTCTACCTGTTTTTCTGGATAGTTATCTATGACTACCCGAAGCGGACGCAGCACAGCCATAACACGCGGAGCCCGCCGATTCAAGTCTTCCCGGATGCAATACTCGAGTAGTGCAATATCAACGACGCTATTGCTTTTGGCTACTCCAGTGCGCTCACATAAGTTGCGGATTGCTTCTGCTGTGTAGCCTCGTCTGCGCAAGCCCGATATTGTAGGCATGCGTGGATCGTCCCATCCATTCACATATTCTTCTTCTACTAACTGGCGAAGCTCTCGTTTACTCATAATGGTGTAGCTAAGATTGAGACGAGCAAACTCAATTTGCTGGGGGTGGCAGTCAACATTTAGTGCGTTAAGTATCCAGTCGTACAGCGGGCGATTATCTTCAAATTCCAGCGTACAAATGGAGTGTGTGATACCTTCGATAGAGTCGGACAGACAATGGGCAAAGTCGTACATAGGATAAATACACCATTTATTGCCTGTTCGGTGATGGGATTCATGTCGAATGCGATAGAGGACAGGATCCCGCATGTTCAGGTTGGGAGAGGCCATATCAATCTTTGCCCGTAGCACATGGGAGCCATCCTCAAATTCTCCTTTCCGCATCTGCTCGAATAGCTCCAGATTCTCTTTGACAGAACGATTTCGATAAGGGCTCTCTTTTCCAGGCTCGGTTAAGGTGCCGCGGTATTCTCTGATTTCCTCTGCGCTCAGGCTGCAAACGTAGGCTTTACCATCTTTGATTAACTGCGCAGCGTAACGGTATAACTTCTCAAAATAGTCAGATGCATAGTACAGATGTTTACCCCAATCAAATCCAAGCCATTGAATGTCTGATTTGATTGATTCAATGTATTCAATGTTTTCTTTGCTTGGATTGGTATCATCGAAGCGCAAATGGCAGACGCCACCTTCGTTTTCCAGAGCAATACCAAAATTAATGGAAATGGACTTAGCGTGTCCAATATGCAGGTAGCCGTTCGGCTCAGGTGGGAAGCGGGTTACCACACGGCCGTTGTTCTTATTTGCCTTTAAGTCTTGCCTGATAATGTTTCGGATAAAGTCGGGTGGACGAGTAGAATTAATGCTCTTCATATTGGTATCTTTCTTCTCATTTTTCTCCTTGTTGTCTTGTTCAAACCTACTAATTCCCATAGCTTCCCTTATCTCCTTCTACCCAAAGTTCTCCTTGCAGCATCACCTAGACAATAGATTAAGAGAAAGTGTGCTGACTGTCAAGTGACAGAGATGGGATCGCTGAGGGAGTTTTTTTTCGGACAAAACTATTCTACTGTCATTGCCAGGAGCAAGGCGACGAAGCAATCTCAGGGCAGAGAGCCCTGAATAATTTCTATCAGGAGAATTCATAGAATGAGGTTTAGATACTTTACTAGGTTGAGAAAGTTGACTCAAGCTGAAAAAGTTATAAGGTAAAATAGAAACAGCCGTCATTTTCTGCTGACTGCCAGAGAAATACCAGTATATAATTCCTATCTCTACAGGGAAAGGAGGTATCAAGTGATTGTGAAGCAGCTTGCGGTGGGTGGAGCAGACGATAATTTTTCCTATGTTCTAGCTGATGAAATTAGCCTGGAGGGTATGGTCTTAGACCCCTGCGGTGATACCAGGATTATTCTGAAAAGCATCGAAGAGGACAATATCACTGTGAAGTATATTGTAAATACACACGGACACTCAGACCACATAGAGGGCAATAAGGCGATTGTGCGGGCTACCGGAGCTCTGATTTTATGCCATAAGCTCGATGCGTCTTCGGCGCGTCCAGACATTATGCTAGAAGATGGTGATATATATAAATTGGGAGAATTGGCAGTAAAGATTATCCATACGCCCGGACACACGCCAGGAGGTATTTGCCTGTGGGTAAATGAAGTACTTTTCACTGGAGATACCCTTTTTGTTGGATATTGCGGAAGGACGGATAGTCCAGGAGGAAGCTCAGAGGCGCTTTATGAGAGTTTATTTCACAAAATCGGTGAGTTCCCTGATGAGACGCGCATCTATCCTGGTCATAATTATGGAAAGAGACCTGTATCTACAGTAGGATACGAAAAATCTACTAATCCCTACTATCAGTGTGGCAGTAGGGAAGAATTTGTAGAGCTCAGGGCAAGAGGGGTCTAATAAGGAAGGAAATTAAACAAAAATCCTCCGTCTGGAGGGGAAAAATGCTCAGGCGGAGGAGAAGATGCGGTTATCTAGTCCATCTCATACCCATACTTTTACTCATTCTTCCTGGCGCAGGTCGCCCTCTGTGTCCAACACGATATTCATCGCAGTTTTCCTCACAGTCCGCTTGGCGCTGTTCCATCAGTTCTATTCGGCTTTTCCTTTTCCTTTTGTTACTCCTCTCATAAGTCTTCTGCCTTATTAGTGGGTCGCAATACATAAGCGTGGAAGTCTTCTCCATCCCATTTACCCACAGTTCGAATAAGGTCCCCAATTTTAAAATCGGATCCCATAGGTAAGAGGATGTTCTCAGTGAATTGAATAAGTACTCTCTTTCCTTCTCCGGTTTCTACTAGCAAACCGCTGCTTCTAATTTCAATCACCTCACCTACTAGACCGTTCTTCCAGAGTTCTCTTCTTCTGTAGAAGAATTGTAGGAAAGGGGCCTTACCTTGACTTACCCTCTCTTCTATAGCTTCGTTGAGCCCGCTAATGGCTAAAGCGATACCAGCGGTAAAGATGAGTACAATAAGAATTGAAAGGATTACTTTGAACGGTCTCTTATACGAAATATCATATCGGGATAGAATAGTGCTAGAAACTAAAAAGAAGAGGAGCCCAATCAGAATCCAGTGATAGGGAAAGGACTCCAGAAAAGCCAGAATACCCATTCTTCCAAAGGAGAG
>NJBQ01000135.1 GCA_005223095.1 Candidatus Aerophobetes bacterium Ae_b3a | reverse complement strand
TTCACACAGAAGAAAAAGTTGAGCAAACCGGGGGCCCCGAGCAACTTGGTGGCAACGGCTGTGCCTTATAATCGGATAGACCTGACCTGGCAAGATAATTCTAACAATGAGGATGGTTTTAGAGTGAGCTGCGATATTTATGGAGGCAGCACCTACTATGAGGTAGTAGATTTATCGGCAAATACCACATCTTTTACGCATTCGGGACTCGATCCTTTAACAGCATACAAATATTATATTCAAGCCTATAACGAAGCGGGAGCGGCTAACTCGAATGTTGTGGAAGCTACAACATTATCTGGGGTAAAGATTCTAGATTATCAGCTAGGGGAGATAATGGGTTATGTTTGTGTAACCGGACATGCTCGGAACAATACCAATGAGACTTTGGATTTAGTGATAATAACCGCTTGGTTTTACGATGCTGGCGGCATAGAGCTAGATTCTGATGATGATGGGACATTTGATGTTCCAGCTCTAAAAACCTGGGAATTTGAGTGTTGGGATAATCGTCTTGAAAGAGACCGAGTTGACCATGCTGTTGTGGAAGTCACAGGGATTTATCCACGGAGCAGGGCAGATAAGAGCAAGGTCGAAATCGGACCTGAGACTAAGAAGGGGTTAAGTGGGGAATAGGGATTTGAGATTCTGGAAAGCAGCAAAACCTCGGGATAGACAAAATTGGGCTAAATCAAGGTTTTATGCTGATTGGCAAGGAAAAAGACGCACATAGAGATTCATACAGCTACTCTGGAGATTAGAGGCAACCTATAAGTTCTGGGTAAAATTGAAACTCCTCTATCAAGAGATTTTAATCAATCCAGTTGCGGGATACAGGGATTTTTGGGAAGAGAGAAGGGATTAGAAGTAAAAGAATATCTTGAGGAGAGGTTAAGTAAGGGACAGATAGAAATAGAGATAAGGCCGGATTGGGGTCAGAATGGTAAGGAAAAATATGGCCGCTGGCTTGGTGTTATCTATGTGGACGGGGTGAATGTCAATATTGAGTTAGTGGAGAAAGGACACGCGGAGGAATATCAAGAGGAGTGAGAAAGATTAAAAATAAACTGTTTTCGATTAGACTAATTTTTATCTTGGCGGGAGTATTAGTATTTTCCTTAGTGCTTCGTGGGTTTGCCTTATCGTCAAATCTCTTGACCTTTTTTATTTTTGGCAGCAACTTCAATAAAAATTATGAGTAAAGAAAGAACAGCAAATCAGTCTCAACAAGGTCAAGCTAGTGAGATGAATTCATTAACTCTAAAGGATTATCCAAAACTTTTTAGTGAAAACGTGATAATAGTAATTGGAGAAAATACTATAGAGGTAGAAAAAGAATCTTCAGTTATGATAAAAGAGAATTTGAAAGAACTAATAAAAAATGAACCCATAATCAAGAATGACCCTGAACTTTTAGAATCAAATAAAAGGACTTACAATTTAATTTTAGTTGGAACTCCTACTACAAATTATATACTTCAAGAAGCGTATAAACTAACTAATGCAACCAGGGTAACAAATGAATATCCAGGAGAGAATAAAGGGATATTAGAAATTCTAGGGAGTCCTTGGAATTCTAATAAGGCTTTATTACTTATTGCTGGAAGCGATGAGTGGGGAGTGAAAACAGGGAGTAGATTACTAAAGTATGCCCAAGATATAAATAAAAGCAATGTTGTTGTTGAATGGAAAGAGTCTAAAGCTATTTTCTCTCGCACCATATCTAAAGACAAGTATATTTTTCTTGAAGTCTTACAGCAAGAGATAATTCCAGGACAAAAAACATGGCCTCAAGAAAGTTTTCATGAACAAGGCTCCTATAATTTCGATAAAACAACAGGAGGGTTAAAAATTCATCTTTCCCATGGCACTCCATCACAATACAAACGCTTAAAGGAAGAATTTACAATAAACGATGATCTTACTGTGGTAGTTGGTAATAAAGTCGTTGTGAGAGGAGTAAATGACTGGAGAGAAGGGGTTAAACTAGTATATATTATCCCCTCGTTTTGGGAAATAGCTTTTGAGTTAAAGTTCGAAATAATATATTCCGAAGGTAATGGGGCAATTTACTTAAGATACAAAAACAGAAAAATAATCCTTAGACCAAAAGAAGAATACAATATGCAATTCAAAGAAAAATGGATGGGGCAGGACGTAATCCGCAAAGTTATAATTAAAAATCATGGTCTTCAGGATAAAGATAAAATAGCTGTAGAATACCATTACAAAGGAGGGGTTCGTCCTCCTACGCCTCGAGAAGAAGAATTTCTTAAAACTAAGAGGAGGCTATGAAATGAACGTAGTAATTGGTGTTGGAATATTTCTTATTTTATTTTTGTTTCCTGGAGCATACGCAAAGCCACCATTTGTACCAGGGATTCGTCCTCCTACACCTAAAGAAGAGGAATACCTTAAAGGAAAAGTTAAGGAGGTTAAATTTATTGAGCCTAGTGAGCTTGCCCTGCGTAGATATCGCCTTTCACCCGGAAAAAAATTTGGGCTGGCTGTTTTAGTAAAAAATTATCAATATCTTCCAGTGGTTGGTAGTCAGGGAGGACAGGGAAGTTGTGCTGCCTGGTCGGCTTGTTATTACTACAAAACCTATCAGGAGTCTAAAGAGCACAGTTGGAATCACTCAGATCCAAACATTGATCCAGAACATGTGGCAAGCCCTGCCTTCGGTTATAATCTGGCAAATGCCGGAGAGGATAGTGGTTCCTGGCCAGCGGTTATAATGCAATTGATGGTTGACCATGGTTGTGCAAGCTGGCAGGATATGCCCTACGATGATTCTGATTATATAAGCTGGCCAGACGAAGATGCCTGGAGAAACGCAATTCCCTATAGAGCAGAAAATGCGGGAGAAATATATTTAGGGATAGATGCCGGGATAAATTTATTAAAGCAGGCCTTATCAAACGGGGATCTTGCTACAATTACTATAATAGTATACGAGAACTTTTATTTTTATTATCCAAACGATACAGACGGCATAAATAATGGAGTTTTATTTGACAATTCAGGAGCCTTATTGGGCGGACACGCAATGACTGCAATTGGATACGATGATGACAAGCCTTACTTTGATGGTACGGAGACCAAATACGGCGCTTTTCTGATGGTAAACTCCTGGGGCTCTAATTGGGGAGTAGAGGATCCCGATATCGGAACAAAGGGATTTTGCTGGATTTCCTACGATTATATGAGGGATAAATCTTATTATCAAACAGCCTGGATTATCACGGATAAAGAAGGATATGAACCAACTGCTTACGGAATATTTGGTTTGAATCATAACAAGAGGGGAGAGTTAGATATAACCTTTATGGGAGGAAATGATAAAAATAGTCCTGATTGGACTTTTAATTGCCTTCCTAATTTAGGAGGAAACCATCCAGTAAATCAAAATATTGTAGCAGACTTAACTTCTTATAATCCTGACTTTAGCAAGAAATTCTGGCTTAAAGTTTACGACTCTGGCAGCCCTACTACAGGACAGGTTACCTATATGGCAGTTCAGGAAGATGAGGAACCGCGAATAACATCCACAGATACGCCTAAGGATACAGTAAATGGCGACTATATATACATAATGATTAATCAGCCACCAAATACTCCCTCTGCACCGACAGGAGACGATAGCGGTACCCCTAACACTCCCTACACCTTTACCGCCACTACCACCGATCCTGACGGAGACCAGGTAGCCTTCAAGTTTGACTGGGGAGATGGTAGTGAGTCAGATTGGACCTCTTATGTTGATAGCGGAAGCTCAGCTAGTAAATCTCATTCCTGGTCTACCGAAGACACTTATTATGTGAAGGTAAAGGCAAAGGATACCTACAATGCAGAGTCAGGATGGTCTGCTGGACATTCGATAACGATTAGAGCCGTTGTTCTCAAAGTTGACCCTTCTTCTCTGGATTTCGATGAGGTAGGAAAAAGCTCAACTAAAATAATGACTTTTCGAGCCTATAACGCCGGCGGAGGAACTTTAAGTGGAACCATCAGTGTTGATCGTAATTGGATGACTGTAAGTCCAACTAGCTTTGAAGGTAACGATAACACCATTTCTGTAACTGTTTCAACAGAAGGGTTGGCAGAAAGTCATACTCCCTACATAGGGACGATAACTGTGACCTCTAATGGTGGAACTAAAACCATAGAGGTATCTGTAATCGTTATTCCTGCTGGTGCGGTAGTTTATCCTAATCCATTCTCTCTTGCTAGACATAATAACTTAAGTTTCTGGGGAACCGGTGTTCCCTACGCGGAAATCCGAATTTTCACCCTTGCAGGAGAGTTAGTAAAAACTCTGGACGAGAGATACGGTGCTAGCGAGGTTTCGTGGGACAGTAGAAATGAGAAAGGCGATAAAGTAGCCAGAGGCATCTATATTTATGTAGTTAAGAACTTCCCAGGGAAAATAGCTATTATAAAATAAGAGTTCTGAAAATGTTTCTAGGAGGTTAATTGATGAGAAAAGCATTATGGAGTGCAGTGATAATAGGAATTTTAATCTTAACTTTCAATCTTGTTTGTTATGCAAATGGTCCGGGAACAACAACAGCTAGCTTCTTGAAAATCGGAGTGGGAGCAAGACCGGCTGCTATGGGAGAAGCCTTTACCGCCCTCGCTGATGATGGAACTTCCCTTTATTGGAATCCAGCGGGACTTACCCAAATCAAGCAAAGAGAACTTTCGGCCACCTATAATCTCTGGTTCCAAGAGATAAGACAGGGCTATCTAAGCTTTGGCTTTCCTTCCCTAGGAGGAACAGTAGGATTAGGTGCTAATTATGTAGATATGGGAGATATAGAAGGTAGGGACGAGGAAGGTAATCCCACAGGAGATTTTGGAGCCTCAGATACTCATCTCTTTGCAGGTTATGCTGATAAGTTTAAAAATATTTCTTGGGGTATTACAGTCGGTTGGCTTGAAGATAAAATAGAAAAGGACACAAAAACTACCTTTCTAGCAAACATTGGACTTCTTTATCCTCTGGGCGAGCGCTTTATTTTAGGCGTAGTAGCTCAAAATATAGGCAGTAAATTGGGAAGCGATCCTTTACCTTTAACCTTCAAAGTAGGAGCAGCTTCAAAGTTAAAAGCTTTAACTTTCGCTCTGGATATAGCTAAGCCTCAGGATAATGAAATATATTACTGCCTAGGAGCTGAGTGGTGGCTAGGAAATGTATTAGCTTTAAGAGTAGGGTATAAAACAAACCAGGATATTGGTCAGGGGTTAACTGCTGGATTAGGTTACAAATTTGGAAGAATTTGCTTAGATTATGCCTACGTGCCTTACGGTGACTTAGGTGATACTCACAGGATTTCTTTGGAAATGAAATTTTAATAAATTATCCCCTCTCTGTCGCCTTCTGTATAAAAGT
>NJBQ01000033.1 GCA_005223095.1 Candidatus Aerophobetes bacterium Ae_b3a | reverse complement strand
AAGAAGATGCAAGCAGCATCGCATTTACGTAAGTAGGACTTCAAGGCAAGAGACAAAAAGAGACGAAAACAATGAGTTTTAGCGATAAACTCCGAATAGACAAAATCATAGTGACAGAGCCGGAAAATGTCGAAGAGTGGCTCAAGCGTTTTATTGAAATCATTATGAAAGAAAAGAACAGCAACAAAAGGGAATCATACAAGAGAGTACCGAAGAAGAACTTCAATGCATGAAAGAATCGATAAGACAGGTGAGAGAGTGAAGCGCCTTGAAAGAATAGTCAAAGACAATGATATCGGCACGGGGCTCACAATAAACACGAAACAGAACGGAAATGGCCTGAAAAGACTAGCCCTGGAATCAATTAAGGGAATCGGAGGGAAAGAGGCTATTGAAGGCCTCAAAAGAGTAATAAATAATCCTAACGTGAATCGAGAACTAAAGACTTATGCGTCAAATTTATTTGAAGTTCTGATAGGTAATAAGGAAAGATGAGAAACTGGATAAAGCGTTTATGCAGGGTGGCATTTGGGCTAATTCACGGCTCGTAGAAAGGGTTAGCAATCGACCAAACTCAGCTATTTCAAAATCAACCGATGTTAGTTTTCAAGCAAACAAGAGATTGGATTAAGCGAAGAGAAATAGATTAGGCCAATACTCTAAAAAAGCGCAGCATCTGCCTCCGTTTTGTAGGTAATCCTCAACAAAACTACAACTAGACAGTTTTCTTAATCTGGATATCCGAGTTAAGTTCTTATTCCGCTCTCTCCAACTAAAGGGCGACTTAGTAACACCTTTGAAGATGACAGATAGCCTTGTCACCTATTCATTAGAGAGTCCATCCCTCCTCATATCCCCTTATATTAGCCTTATTAATGGCGGGGACTGTTCCATCACCAATATATGGAAATTAGATTTTTTGACTGACGGCGCAAGGTTGACAATTGTTTTGTCTGTGTCATAATGTTAATAAAGGGACTATATATTGAGGAATATGATGTCGAAGGACTACCTGACGGTTAGCGAAGTAGCTAAAAGTCTCAACGTTACAGAATACACTATAAGGAAATATTTGCGAAAAGGTGAGCTCAGAGGAACTAAAATTGCTGGTTGGAGGATAAAACCAGCTGATTTAGTGACATTCATCAGGTCAAGAACTAACGTGAAGAGGGTCAGAGAAAAATAAAAGTGTGACAAAGCTGATTTTTGCCTTGAATGATAAAATAAATACTGGGGAAAGAGAGAAGAAAATGAAGTGCGCTATTTACGCCCGAGTATCAACTGAAGAGCAGGCTAAGAATTACAGTATTCCAGCGCAACTAGACCTGCTTCGCAGTTTTGCTCAAGCCAATGAGTACGAGGTCTTTAAAGAATACATAGATGAAGGTGTATCAGGAACTACAGCTGATAGGCCGCAACTTGGGGAGCTCCTGGATGATGCTAGAACGGGAATGTTCAATGTGGTTTTAGTATACAGAATTGACAGATTCTTCAGAAACACAAGACTTCTACTTGTTACTGTTGAAGAATTGAAGAAATTTAGTGTCTCGTTTAAATCATTAACAGAACCTTTTGACACTTCTAACCCTATGGGAGAATTCATGGTTTCTCTTTTAGGATGTGTTGCCCAGTTGGAAAGAGATACGTTTATTGAACGCTCCAGAATGGGGACCATCAAAAGTGTAAAAGAGGGACATTACATGGGTGGAGGTAGACCATTATATGGATATACCTATGATAAGGAGAGTAAGACCCTTGAAATCAATGACAAAGAAGCAAAGCTTGTTCGGCTGATTTATCAACGTTATCTAGAGCCTTATTCGAGTCTTAAGAAAGTGAACGATAAGATAAATGACCTGGGATATCGCACCAGAAAAGGAACAAAATGGCATACTGGCAGCATTCACGATATTTTGACTAATACAAGCTACTATGGAAAGTGGTACTATAATCCGAATCACTATCCTGAGCCTATCGAAGTTGATATCCCAGCGATAGTGGCAAAGGAAAAATATGATAAAGCACAGAAGGTCCTACAACAACGCAAGATTTATGCAAAGCGAAATAACAAGTACAACTACCTATTGCTCGGAGTACTTCGCTGTGGTATTTGTGGAAGGAGTATGAGTGCGTCTACAAAGCAATGTGTGAAGAAGAAGGGAGGAAAGGAATACGGTCCCTATCTGCAACAGTACTATTATTGCTTTGGACGAATGCTCAAGAAAGGCTGCCCAATGAGATGGGTACGCAAAGATAGGCTGGATCCTTTGGTGTGGAATAAGATAAAAGAGATTGTGAAAAATCCTGCTTTGATTAGAAAAGCAATAGTCGAAAAGGAAAAGAGGTCTGGCCCGACGAATGCGGCTTTAAAAGAGGACATAAAAGGGATCGACAAGAAAATCAAAGACTGCGAATCAGAAAGGCAGAAGATATTGCGGGTCTATAGGAAAGGCATAATAGGAGAAAGCGATTTTGTAAACCAAATAAAGGAATTGCAGGAAGAGAAGGATGCTTTGAACCAACAAAGAAAAGAAATTGAACTTCGGATCGAAAGCCAGGTATATATTGAAGACAGTCTGAAAAGTTTGGAGAACTTTGTTAGAGAATTGCAGGAAAGGATAGACAACTTGAACTTTGAAGAGAGGAGAGAACTCATCAAACTACTGGTGAGAAGAGTAATAGTGAAAGAAGATGGTGTTGTTGATGTTGAAGTGATTGTGCCACAGGTTGATAGCCAACCTGGAGGTAAGGGTGAAAGTCATGAGAAACAACCCACATGTTTTCCCTCGATTGCACAACTACGCCACATATCCTGGTAGTTAGTGGCCTTCATGTAGGTCTTATTCTCCTTCTCCTTTTGGTATTATTTAGAGTGCTGCCCCTTCCTTCCAGGTTAGCCTTTTTTATTGCTATGCCCATCCTATGTTATTATGCCCTTCTCACCGGTCTTCGTCCTCCGGTAATAAGAGCCACTCTGATGGTAGTTATAGGACTGACCAGTTTGACTATAGGCAGAGATACGCCTCTTTTAGCTATTCTTTCTCTGACCTGTTTAATTATTTTACTTCTTAACCCTCTTGCTCTTTTTAGCACTAGCTTTCAGCTCTCCTTCCTTGCGGTAGCAGGGATAGTCTATTTCACTCCTTATCTGGAAATAAAATTGAAGAGATTGCCCCGTTGGCTGAAAAGACCGCTGGCTATTTCCTTATCTGCCCAACTTTTTATACTGCCCTTATTGGCATTCTATTTTAATCGCCTACCTCTAATAGGAGTAATCGTTAATCTGATTGTTACTCCTCTTATAACCATCGTTTTAGCTTTAGGACTCCTATCCGTGACTCTGGGAATGGTAAGTTTAGCATCAGCTCAATGGGTGGCCTATAGTAACTGGTTGGCTATAAGAGGTCTTCTAACAATAACCGATTTCCTTAGTTTTTCTGAGTCTCCCGCTTTATCTAATCTAGTTTGCCCTTATTTAGGGTTTTTCCCTTTCTGGATATTATTGGTCTATTATCCGATTCTCATTATCCTGCCTCACTATAGAAAGCTTCCCTGGAGAAAACACCAGGCAAAACTCACCTCTGGAGTGTTCCTATTACTACTTTTCCTTCTGCTTGGTTAATTCGCATCTCTCCGGACATCGTCTATCTTAGCTTACATTTCATATGGCAGAGCCAGTTGCCCTTCGGTTACATTATGTACGACCTAACGCGTTTGCTTGCAATTCTTGCCGATCTGAGTTAAGATAGTGGCTGGAAGGACAGGCAGATTGTCCCTTTCTTAAAGTGAGTTTGACAAAAACAGATTTTATAATAATCTTTTACTAGGTTAGAGAGATTGAGTGACATTCTGCTAAATAAAGCAATAGTTCGAACCTGGCTGGCGTTAACTGGGGTCCGATTCCGGTGAATGACCGGGCCTCGAGGACAGAGGATCCGCTATCCTGTAGAATACTGAGACTAGTGACAGAAAGAAGGACTGGTAATGTTAAAAATAGAGGACTTGCACAAAAGTTTTGGTGGAGTGAGGGCAGTTAACCGGTGTTCTCTGAAGGTGAAACAAGGCTCGATCACCGGTTTGATTGGACCCAATGGAGCGGGCAAAACCACCCTTTTCAATCTCATTACCGGGTTCTACCGGCCGGATAGGGGCGCGATCTGGTTCTTGAGAGATCGAATTGACGGTCTTCCCCCCCATCGAGTTGCCCGCAGAGCGATCGCCAGAACCTTTCAGATTCCCCGAGAGCTGAAGGAGATGACGGTCCTGGAAAATATGATGCTCATTCCTCCCGCCCAAAAAGGGGAGAAAGTCTGGAATTCTTTTTTCCGTCCCGCCCAGGTGAGGCGACAGGAAAGAGAAATTATGGAAGAAGCCCTCCGGGTGCTCGAGTTCGTAGAGCTAATCCGACTGCGAAATGAGTATGCTCAGAGCCTGTCTTCGGGACAGAAGAAGCTCCTGGAGCTAGCCAGAACCCTGATGTCTGATCCCAAAATGATTCTTCTCGATGAACCAGGAGCCGGGGTAAACCCGACCTTGATGAAAAAACTGATCCGTAATATACAAGAACTTCGGCAACAAGGAAAAACTTTCTTTCTCATTGAGCACGACATGGACCTGATTATGAATCTTTGCGATCGGGTGATCGTAATGGACAAAGGCCGACATCTGGCTGACGGAAGCCCCTCTGACATCAAGAAGGATGAGCGGGTACTGGAAGCATACCTGGGAGGCAAATAAAGATGGCGCTCCTGGAAGCAAAAAGAATAACGGCCGGCTACGGAGAAACCGAGATTCTGCACCGGGTCTTTGTGAAAGTGAACGAGGGAGAGATTGTCTCGATAGTTGGTCCTAACGGAGCGGGTAAGTCTACCTTGCTCAAAACCATTCTTGGTCTCCTCAAACCTCGTGAGGGAAAGGTGATCCTGGAAGCTGAGGATATTACCGGATTAGACCCAGATCGAATTGTCCGCAAGGGTATCTGCTATGTTCCTCAGACCGACAACGTTTTTGCCTCGCTCACGGTAGAGGAGAACCTGGAGATGGGAGCCTTCATCAGAAAGGATAATTACCAGAACCGAATCCAGGAAATCTATACAATTTTCCCTGATCTTGAAGAGCGCCGCAAGGATCGAGCCGGAAAGCTATCGGGGGGTCAACGCCAGATGGTAGCGATCGGCCGAGCCTTAATGCTCGAGCCCAAGATCATCCTCCTCGATGAACCATCAGCAAGCCTTGCTCCCAAACTGGTACGGCTTATCTTCCAGAAAATCAGTGAGATTAATCGATCCGGAGTAGGTATTCTGATGGTGGAGCAAAATATACGGGAGGCACTAAGGATTGCAGATCAAGCCTATGTCCTGGCAATGGGACGCAACCGGTTCCACGATACCGGTCAAGCCCTACTGAACAACCAAGAGGTAGGAAAACTTTACCTGGGAGACTAGAAATCGAGATTCTGTCGCGAATTCCACAGTTGGTTATTTACGGGCTCATCTCAGGAAGCATTATCACTTTGGGGGCAGTCGGCCTTTCTTTAACTTACGGAATCCTGAATTTTGCCAATTTCGCCCACGGCGATATTATGACCCTGGGCGCTTTCCTTGCTCTCATCTGTCTCACTCTGATGCAGGCACTGAGGATACCGGCGACCACTTTTGGAGCTTTATCTTTCGGCCTTCCGATGGTTCTGGCTCTGATGATGGCAATGGTCCTCACCGGAGGGGTGGCAATACTGATTGACCGGATTTTGTACCGCCGATTGCGTAAGAGTGGCCGGATTGTCCTGTTGATTGCCTCGGTGGGGGTGGCTTTTGGTCTGAGAAATGTCATTCAGTTCATCTGGGGGCCATTACCCCAGTATTACAGCGCGGAAATCCAACTAGCCCGGAAAATTCCTCTGCTTGGAATCAGGATAAAGCCTGACCAGATCTTTATTATCGGACTGGCGGCTTTCCTGGTAGGGATGCTCCATCTCTTTCTGCAGAAGACCAAAACGGGCAAGGCGATGCGAGCCGCCTCCGACAATATCGAACTTGCCCGGGTAAGCGGCATCAATATTGATCGGGTAATTCTCTATACTTGGATTATTGGTGCGGCTCTGGCCGCAGCAGCAGGAATTCTGGGCGGTTTGGAAAACAAATTCATCACCCCGAATTCAGGATGGGAGATGCTGCTACCCATCTTTGCCGCAGTAATCCTGGGAGGAATTGGTAGTCCCTACGGAGCAATAGCCGGAGGCATGATCATCGGACTGTCGGAAGAGATCTCGACCGCTTTCATCTCCACTGCTTATAAACCGGCAGTGCCTTTCGTTATTATGGTGGCAGTGCTCCTGATAAAACCGCGCGGGCTATTCGGAGGCAAGTGATGGAATCAATAATTGGGGTCCTTAACTACGGAGCTTTTTTTGCCATCACCGCGGGAATATATGCGATTCTCTGCCTTGGACTCAATATTCAGTGGGGATACACCGGGCTCTTTAATATCGGAATCGCCGGGTTTTATGCGGTAGGAGCCTACACCTCAGCCCTTCTCTGCGGACCCCCTCCCGGGCCACTGGACTGGCGGACGGTGGGAGGACTGGGGCTTCCCTTCCCGGTGGGAGTTCTGGGTGCAATTCTTATGTGCGGCATAGTGGCCCTGTTTATCGGGTTTATTAGCCTGCGATTGAAGGAGGACTATCTGGCCATTGCCACCATTGGAATTGCCGAGGTGATTCGCCTCATTCTAAAAAATGAGAGTTGGCTCACCAATTCGGTGTGGGGATTGAAACATATCCCTCCTCCGCTGCACTCCCCCATCCAGAGGGGTATCTCTGGCTTTCTCAGTGCTAATCCTGATGCCTCTGTCGCAGTCAAGGCTCTCATCTCCAAAAGCTACAACTGGTTCTATCTGGGTCTGGTTCTGGGGATAGTGGCGATTTTATACTGGGTTAGCGAGAGAAGTATCCGCTCCCCGTGGGGCCGGGTTCTCAGGGCCATTCGGGAAGATGAGACGGTGGTCAGCGCTGCCGGAAAGAATGTCTTTCGCTTCAAAATGCAGTCTTTTGTATTGGGTTCAATGATTATGGGAATGGCAGGAAGTCTGTATGCTCACTATGCCATGTTCATTGATGCCAACAGCTTTGAGCCCCTCTATGGGACCTTCCTGGTCTGGGTGATGTTAATCGCCGGAGGAAGTGGAAACAGCAAGGGGGCAATACTGGGCGCATTTATTATTTGGGGTATCTGGGCAGGGACCGATTTCATGAGTGGTTATCTGGCCTTGTCCGCCATCCGGGTGGCCAGCCTCCGGATAATTACCATTGCTATTCTTCTGGAATTAGTTTTGCTTCTTAGACCCTCCGGTCTTCTGGGAGAAGAAAAGTTCGTTTCCAAGATGATGGGAAAAAGTAAAAGGGGAGGCTAACCATCGAGCCTCCCCTTTTCTTTGATTTCGGAAAAAGAATCTACCCAGCCACTTTCACTTCCACCAGTCGGTCCGTGACGACTTCACCGCCAAGGATCTTCCAGATCTCGATCGCTCCCACGCTGATATCTCCACTATCGTCCAGTACGATCGGTCCCGAGACTCCTTGATAGTTGATCTCTTTGCCTTCTTTCAAAAGATCGAAGGCCTTCTTCAGTTCTCCGTAAGTGACCTCTTCTCCAGAGGGATTAGCTACCGCTCTCAGGTTATCTCTGATCGCTTGGCCTTGTTCGGCCCGACTCATGTCAAAAAAGGACTCACCTGCTCTGCAGATGGCCAGGGCAATGAGGACCGTGGCATCGTAGGCCTCTCGGTTGTAGGGAACGGTGCTGGGTTCAAATTTGGCGTTGAAGTCAGCGTTAAACTGCTCCGCTACCTCCACTTCCAGGGCCCCCGCTGCGGTGCCAAAAGAGCCCTCAATGTACTTGGAAGCGGGACCACTGGCCACCGCCTCTCCCTTCATCCCATCACAAAAAAGGAATTTACCCTCATAACCAGCCTCTATGGCTTCCACTAGCTGCTTGTTTCCATCCACCGGGTAAGCGATAACATTAATTGCATCGGGATTACCTTCCATCACCTTCTCCACTTCACTGCGGTAAGAGGGTTTTGCTTCCTCGTAAGGAACCATGGTCAGAACCGTCCAACCCCTGGCCTCAAAGTTTCCGCGGAAGACCATAGCCAGACCCTTGCCATAGGCATTGTTAACATATATTATCGACACCGTCTTGAAGCCAAGATCAACCGCCAGATCCGCTTGGACAACTCCCTGGAAGGCATCCGAAACAACGGTCCGGAAGACGTAATCGTTGTCCTCCAGATCAGTTATGGCCGGTGAAGTTGAAGCGGGACTGATTAAGACCACCTGATTGGGAATGGTGACACTCGACATGGCTATAGTGACGCCGCTGGAGAGAGCCCCGATTAGGGCAGGGACCCCGTCAATCTCCACCAGTTTTGCCGCTGCATCCCGGCCCACCGCCGGCGCAGTTCCCGAATCTCTCACCACCAGTACCAGCTTCCCTCCATATAGCCCATCCGCATCGTTAATCTGTTCGATGGCAAGCTCAGCCCCATGTTGAATGGGAGGGCCATAGGGAGCTAGAGCTCCAGTGAGAGATACCAACATTCCAATCTTCACCGTATCAGCCGCAATAACAGTCCCGGCTACTCCCAGTAAAAGCAATACAACAACCATCATTAAAACAAGTTTCTTCATCATAATTCCCTCCTGCTAATTTTGCTATCCAATCTTTCATGATTACTGGTGCCTCACAAACTGATAATCATATCCTGTTTTTCTAGCAGCAACAGATCCTAGCGTACTATGGTACCTCCTATCTGTTCTCACCTCCTTTTCTTATTTTCAGCTCTGGTGTTTGAATAGCCTCATTTCAGAGAGCACAGCGAAATAGGAGCTAAGGATTTTCCCGCATCGAAGTTTCTGAAATGCGAACCATGCCAGGTAAATACAGTATATTAGTTAGTTCTCTTATGTCAATGGATAGCCTATAGTAACTGGCTGACCATCGGCCTTCTTTTAAAGATAACCGATTTCCTTAGTTTTTGCAAGTCTCCCGCTTTATCTAATGCAGTTTGCCCTTACCTAAGCTCTTTCCCTTTTTGACTACTGTTGTTCTATTACTCTATTCTGATTATCTTGCCTCACTATAAGAAGCTTGCCTGCAGAAAATAATCTCTAAAGTTGACAGAGAAGAAAGAAGTGATTATGGTTAATTGAAAATGATCAAACAGATAGCAAATGAACTGAAAAGGCATGCTCCTTTTACTTCCTTCGGGGCTATTACAGGAATTATCCTTATGGCCATAATAGTTTTGGCCAATGTTCCCCCTGAGACTTCACGCACCTTTTTCTATATCTTACACCCCTTTCATGTTGTTTTGAGTGCACTGGTCACCACAGCTATGTATAAGCAACATAGTAAGGGTAAAGTCTGGGCGGTAATTTTGATTGGTTATGTAGGCTCGATTGGCATAGCTACATTAAGTGATGCAGTAATTCCTTACCTGGGAGGAGCTTTACTTAATCTAGAAATGGAATTCCATTTGGGTTTTATTGAAAAATGGTGGCTGGTGAATCCTATGGCTCTACTTGGTATTACAATAGGTTATTGGAAACCTACTACTAAATTCCCGCATGCCGGGCACGTATTGTTAAGTACCTGGGCATCGCTATTCTACTTTACAGCATTCGGAACCGCAAATTGGATTCCCCTGCTTCCTTTTATCTTTCTATTCCTATTTCTGGCGGTTTGGGTCCCTTGCTGTATGAGCGACATAATATTTCCTCTTTTATTTGCCAAAGAGGATTAAGGACTATTTTTCTCTAGCGTAGACATAATAGACTGTCACCAGCGAAAATGGCAAGAGGATAAGAGCAGGAATATAGGGAGGGGAATAAGCAGACAAGAAACCTTCCCAGGTGTTAATCCATCCTTCTTCTCCACCAGGAATGGATTCTGTGATGATGGCGAAGATTTGCATTCCAGCAATGGTCCAGAGCATTACACTGGCCATTACATTCTTTGCTAATTGGTGAATCTCGCTTAAATTCTTGACACTACTCAGGTAAAAGAAACCGGCAAAGAAAAGAATGATACCTTTCCATAACAATAACCCACCTGAGATTTCCAAAATGGACCAGGTAAAACTCTTGCCGGCTATGCCTATTATCAGCTCTGCTATTCCTAAGCCTAAGACAATAAGACCAAAAACAGAAAAATAGACACTAGCAAATTTGTTTTTCATTTAAGCCACCCCCAATAGTATCCATATTAGATGGAGTAAACCACCGTACAAAAAGACTGTTGCCACCAGAGCGGCCAGACTTCCTAAAAATCCCTTTACCCCTCCTTCTTTTAAGAGCATAACAAAGGTTGCTATACAGGGGAAATAGATACTGACCAATACTACAGAGGTAACCATCTGGTATTTTGTCATTTCAATAGCGGAAAGCTGTGCTACGGCTAAGTCTTTTCTCAGGAACGCTACTATCAAAGCTCCTACGGTTTCTTTCGGTACCCCAAACCACCCACTCAATAGAGGGCCTAACCCGGTGGCTAACCAATCTATAACTCCCGTCAGGTGAAGTACATTGATAATAATTACACCTAACAAAACAAAGGGAATGGCCGTAGTGAAGAAAGAACTTGTTCTCACCCATAGTTTTCTTCCTACATTACTGAAGGTTGGTCTCTGATAGGATGGTATATCTAAAAGTAACTCTGGTGATTCTCCCGGAACGATTCTACTGAGAATAAAACCAAGAATAAAATACCCTGCTAATAGATATAATATAACCCAGCCCACGGTTTCCGGGATTACTTTTAACATAATTCCCAGTTGGGCACCGCAGGGGATAAATATAGCCAGAATAGTTCTCATTATGAAACGCTGCTTTTTTGTTTCCAGGATTCTGCAAGCTGTACAGGCTGGTACATTACATCCCAGAGAAAGAATAGAGGGAACTATGGCGTAGCCATGCAGGCCTATCTTATGCAGGACTGTGTCAATAAGAACAGCCAGCCTGGGGAGATAACCGCTGTCTTCTAAGACAATAAGCACCAGATAGAAGGCCACAATTGCTGGTAGAACTACACCTATAACAACAAAAAGCCCGCTGGTAAGCATCCCAAAGGCTTCAAAACAATTCTCCGCTAGCGGGTCTCCCACAAAAATATAGTAGAGCCAACTCTCCTTGCCCGCCGGAAAAACTTCCTGTAACCAGGGTAGCCAATGCATATCAAATAACTTGACTAAAAAACCATCAGTAGAAAATCTGGCAAATGCAACAAAAAAAGCCCAAAAGCCATAGAGAACAGCAATAGCTATAGGTATACCTGTGAGAGGCTTGACGGTAATCTCAGCAATGGCATCCTGCAAAGTATGTCTGTATTTACCAAACTTTATGGTCCTTTTTGCTATTTTATCTATCAACTCCCATCTTTGCTCAACGTCTAGCATCTCAATTGCCTGCCTTTTCTATGATTTTTTCTATCTTAACCAACGACGCTTCCTTTATTCTTAATGCTAATTCTCTTATTCCCTCGCCGCTTATAGCTGTAACGGGAACTACTGGAACAGTAAGAATATCTTCCAGTTCCTTCACATCAATCTCTATATTCTTATCCTGAGCGACATCCCACATATTTAATGCTATTACAACCGGATAACCTTTCTCGATAACTTGCAGTGCCAGGTAAAGACCGCGTTCCATTTTTGAAGCATCTATAACGCAGATGGCAACAGCTTCTTTATTTTCTTCTAGCATTTTTACCGCCACCTCTTCCGCTTTATCTTTTGGCTCTAAAGAGAAGGCACCCGGAACATCAATAATTTCAAAGCTATCTCCCTCAATTCGCACCCGTCCTTTTGTATAATCAACAGTTGTACCGGGATAGTTCGATTCAGTAACTCTTGCTCCGGTTAAACGATTAAAAACCGCAGATTTACCCACATTAGGATGACCCATCAACAGAATCCTCATTTCTTACCTCCAGCAATATCTTATCCGCTAAACCGAGACCTAAGGAAGTTTCGGCTTTGTCTACTATTATCACCACTGGACCCTTTATAGGCTGTTTTGTTTGCATCTTGACCTTCTTGCCCACTCTGATGCCCATGCCGGCTATTTTTCCTTTTAGACTCTCCTTGATACTCTTTACTATTCCCTCTTCCCCATACATCATCTCAGAGAGCTTTTTCCTCATTTCATATTCTCCTTACCCTGATTCTTCTCGCCATTCCTCTACCCAGGGAGACTATATTCCTATCAATCTCAATGGTAATAGGACCACGGTTAGATATCACTCGCACCAGGCTGCCCTCAAATATACCTCTCAATAACAGCTTCTGCCGTAAGCCATATCCTCCTTCAATGGCCAGAACTTTTGCCCATTCACCGGCTTTTAACTCTGCTATACTCATATTCTTAGTGTTCGTTGTTCATAGTTCATTGTTCATCGATAAAAAAGAATCTAAGTTCTGAATACTCGATCCTAGATACTTGTTCCCCTCATCAAAAGAAAGAGAATTCCCTCTTTCGATATACTATATGCTATTTTACCATTCACGATTCACCAATTATGCCCTTTATCTACCTTGACCACCCGCCAGATTCATAACAAGAGTTAGTGAATTCAAACTATATTAGACCAGCCTAACTTATTGGATAAAAAAAATCTCTGCCCTTTTTCACTATTTTTCTCTCCTCAGGCATGGCTCTGGACGCTTGCCCGTTTTCAGGAAAGAGTGAAAGTTAGATAACCAGAGAGGTTCTCCTTCAGGACAGGTTTCTATGAACTCTAAAAACTTTAATAGACGCTTCATCGTTTTTGCATCCAGAACATGCTCCATTCGGCAGGCATCACGCCAGGCAACAGGTTCACTCAATCCGAGAAAATCATGCAGGAATTTATAGAGGGTCTTATGGCGGGCATAAACCTGCTTAGCTACCCGAATCCCCTCCCGAGTAAGTTCAATATATCCGTACTTCTCATGATTGACCAACCCATTTTCAGCTAAAAACCTTATCCCTGTTGCTACAGAAGACATCTTCACTCCTAGATAATCAGCTAAATCGCTTACCCTTACCCACTTTTTTTCCAGGCTAATAACCAGAATTGCCTCTAAGTAGTCTTCCTTGCTCTGCGTTAAAACGCTCATCTTCTTCATCGCTCTTTTTTAGCTCTTTTCCTTGCACACTCAAATTTTGTAAGACTAAACGAACAATGTTAGACAACGCTAACATTATAATAAAAAAATTATATTGTCAAGTCAACTTGATTATAACCCTCCCATTTTCTGAAAAATTGAAAGTTTCTCTGATTAAGATTTAATAAGTGTTATAGGTAGTTAGGTATTATCATTACTATTAATATCAAGGGAAGGATAAGTGTTTATGAATATTAGCGATTTGCGGAAGGAGATATCGGTCTTAAGAGGAAAAAGATTAAAGGCAGAGAGTGGGATAGCCCTCGGATACCTGGGTTATTAAATTTCCTGAGTAATCAAAAAAGGCAATCTTGCAGCTGGAGGTTCCTACATCAATTCCCAAAAGAAGTGATTTGGACAGCTGCCTCATCTATCTTATTGCAGGGAGGATTGGACTGGATTTCGTCGTATATAAGAGTTTTCAATAAGAAAGGCCTTAAAATTTCTTATCTATGTAACTGTAACCCCTTTACGTAATTGTAACTCTATAAGACCCTCTACGCTTGTCTCTTCTTTCTTAACATCGGTCACCTTTTCTCCCCGTGAGAGGACCACAAATCTGTCTGCAACAGAGTACACATGATGAAGATTATGAGTTACAAAGATACTTCCCATTCCCTCGTTTTTTAGTCGGGTTATAAAGCTTAATACTTTTTGAACACCGCTCACTGCCAATGCGGTAGTAGGTTCATCCAGAATGACAAGGGAAGCCTTGAAGTACATAGCCCTCGATATCGCCACTCCCTGTATCTCCCCACCCGAACAAAACCGAATCTCCTGATTGGGCGAGGGTATATGCAATTTTAAATCCCTTGCTAACTTCTCAGCCTCTCTTCTCATCTTACCTTTATCAAGGACCTTAACTGGCCCCCAGGGTTTTACCGGTTGCCTTCCCATGAAGATATTTTGTGCTACGCTCAGACATCCTATTACTGCCTGGTCCTGATATACTGTTTCAATTCCCAACTTTCTAGCTTCCTTGACAGAGGAGATATTGACATCCTCTCCTTTCCAATATATTTTCCCTCTGTTTTTAGAAAGAACCCCCGATAATATTTTTATCAGTGTTGACTTACCAGCGCCGTTATCTCCTATCAATCCCACTATTTCACCAGGGCAAACCTCAAGACTTATCCCCTTGAGAGCATGGACTTTCCCATACCACTTGTGAATATCCTCCATCTTTACCAAAGGTGTCTCTTTGCTTTCCTTAACTTTTTTTAATTTCATAGCATAAACCCCTTATGGCTTATTTAGGCATTAAAACCCTATCCCTCAAGCTTGCTCTTGTCTTATTAATTAATATTGCTGCAAGCAAAATAAGCCCATTTAATACTCCCCTTAATGCTGGGTCCATAGCCGTCATTGTGCAACCTGCATCGATTATACCCATCAAGATAACTCCACCTAATGCCCCAATTGCTGAGCCTCTTCCGCCTTGCAAGCTAACTCCGCCAATGATGGCACCAGCAAAGGCTAAAAAGATATCACCTTCTGCTATTGTACTGGGAATGCACTTTAAATAACCAGTATAAAGCAATCCTGCACCCCCGGCAAGGGCTCCAGCAATTGTAAATATCCAGAAATGTGTATTACCTACATTGATCCCAAGCATGTTTGCGGCCTTAGAATTTCCACCGATAGCCCGAATATGACTACCAAACCGTGTATGATCCAAAATGAAATAGAGAAAAATAGCCATCCCTATGAGAATAGGAATTGCGATAAATATCCCCCCTATTCTTCCTCCGCCAGGAATTAAAAGAGCCCCGGGCATTCTAACAATTGCCCCTCTCCGAAGATAATAGGTCATCCAGTTAAATATCAAGAAAGTGGACAACGTAACAAGAAAAGGATTTATTTTAACTTTACCAACAAAAAAGCCGTTAACAGCACCTAACCCTGCTCCAACTAAAGGCATCAATATAATACCTGTCCACCCAGGGAGCCAGGTGACCCAATCGACCAATATCACCCCCACTATCATAGCTGTAAAACCGGCATTTTCCGATAATGAGAGATCCATATTTCCACCTAAGAGACATACTGCCTCGCCAAAGACAAGAAGACCAAGCGGAGAGACAACATACAAAGTAAAAAGGAAATTTCTAAAGGTTAAAAAGTTAGGTATGGTATAACAGAAGAAAATGCTTACGCCAAGGATAATTATCCATATCATATGATCTACCAGCGCAAGCTTAATCCTTTCTACGCCAATCACCATATCACCTCACTATATTTTTCAATTTTTTATAAGTTATCTATTTACTCTATAGAGGGGCAGGTTTCTTGTAGATAAACATCTGCCCCTCTATCTAATTTAGCCTCTACATTCTTTTACAACAGAAAATGTTAATTCTTGGAGAGGTCTTTTACCAGCCAGCCACTTCGACATTGGCCCAGAGGTACCCAGCATCAACATTTTCCTCAGTAACCTCTATTGCATTTGTCTGGAACCAGAGATGGCCATTTATCATTCCAATCTTTGCAGGAGCCCATGCTGTCTTATTTGCCCATATATCCGTACCCAGATGCTCCTCACCTGAAATATCGATATCTTCTGCGTTAATTACCTCACCCACTTTTGGCAGAGCTCCTTCACCTTCCTCTAAATACTTCACCAGGTAGTAGACTGCAATTGGGTTGTAGAAGGGACAAGGTTGATCAACACATATATCAATTTCACCTGCTCTAATTTTATTCAGCACCCCAGGATTTGCATCCATAGTGGCAACGAATACCTTGGCTATATCCATGTCAAGGTCCCTCATAGCCTCTACTGCCCCAACGCACATAGGACCATTAGCTGAGTATACAGCATCTATATTGGAATCTCTTCTGAGTAGAGCCAGAGCTTCCCTTTTCGCAGGAGTTTCCTGGAACTCACCCACTGCTTGTACTACCTCTACATCAGGATATTCATCGATAATGCTATGAAATCCTTCACTTCGGTCTATTGCAGATGCACCTCCCAGTGGACCAAGCATTTCAAGAACCCTACCTTTAACCTGGCCTATTGGTTCAACTTCATTTTTCAAATGTTCTACAATCTTTCCCCCGAGCTTTTGACCCGCTAAATAACCAGAGAAACCAATATACATCTTAACGTCCGGATGATTAATATCAGCATCTGTAGTAAATACGGGGATATTAGCCTCGAGAGCCCAATCAACTATTGGCTTGGAAGCATTTTTATCCTGTGCGCATACTATAAGACCATCTACACCCGTTTCAATCATTCGTTTTGACTGAGTAAGCTGTTTAGCGGGATCTCCCCCTGCCTCATTCATTACCCACACATAACCATTATCTGTGCAGTACCACTGAAAACTTTGTCCGAAAAGCCATTCCCAGGTATTACTTATTATTTTAACATCCAATCCAATTAGGTATGTCTTGCTTGCATTTACTGATACTCCAACCAATGTTACTAAAAACAACACTGCTATAAGCATACCAATAAATCTAACTTTCATTTTTCCCATTTTGAAAACCTCCTTTTTACCTTTTACCATTCTTTATCGATTCTCTCTGGCCTTACTGACTTTTTCACCTCCTCTCCCGGCTTTATTTTTGTGCCCTTCACGGAGTTCGGAAAGGCTCATCAATTTTTCTTCCAACTCTTTAGTTTTGTGGAAGACTAATTTTCTTTCCACAGGAACCCCTCACAATTAATTTTGGTTTCAGAACCAGCTCTTCAAATGACCTTCTTTCTCTTCCTTGCTCATTTATTTTTTGTAATAGGGTCTGGCACGCCATCGTACCCATGGGGTAAGCAGGTTGGCTCACAGCAGTCAGAGGGGGATCAAGCAACGGTCCCCAGACTGGATCATCAAATCCTACTATAGCTATTTGCTCAGGAATATTAATGTTCCTTTCTCTCAAAGCTAAAAGGGCTCCGGTAATCATTGCTTCATTACTTATGAATAAAGCGGAAAGAGGATTTTTTATGTCTAAAAGTTCTTTGGTTACTTCCTTAGCCTTTGCCATTTTGAAATCACCGTACTTTATCAGTTGAGGGTCTAACCGGATGTGATTATCCTGCAGTGCTTTTTTGTATCCGTTAAATCTTTCCACAGTAGTCTGGATATTAGCAAGACCGTTTATTATGCCTACGCGTCTATGTCCCAACGTGATCAGGTGAGTAACTGCCTCATATGCACCACCTTCGTTATCCACTACAAGTTGGGTCGTCTCTAAACCTTCTACTCTGCGATCCAGGAGTATTATAGGCAAACCTGCCCTGACCAATTTTTTCAAATAGGTATTCTTTCCTGATGCGGAAATTATCAATCCATCTATATTTCTGCTAGCCAGTACCCTTAGAAATTTATTTTCTTTTTCGGGGTCTTCATCAGTATTGCAAAGCACTAGGTCATATCCACTCTGACTGGCCACATCTGCAATTCCTCGCACTACAGAAGTAAAAAAACAAGTGGTTATATCAGAAATTATGACTCCAATAGTATTCGTGCTCTTGGTCTTCAGGCTTCTAGCAATTTGGTCAGGCTCATAGCCTATCTTCTTTGCAGTATCAAGTACTCTCTTACGAACTTCCTCGCTAACAGAGCCGTAATTACCTAGTGCCCGTGCGACAGCAGACTTGGAAACTCCTGCTTCTGTCCCTACGTCTTCCAATCTTACTTTTTTTTTGATTTTCTTAATTTCTTGTATCAATCGAATTTTCCGCCAAAAACAAGATAGAAATTTTTTGATACCGATTTCATTGTATATACAAAAAACAATTTTGTCAATCCCCCCACCTTAACAGAAACCTCTTGAACGATATTCGATCCGTCGCTGTTCTTCGTTACGGGCTGATCGTATCTCGTTTATCTTAGCTTTTAGCGGATAGAAAAAACTAGAAACTATACGATTAGCAATTTTTGGAACTAAAAACTAGACTCTTTTTTTCTTCTTTTCGAGCAACAAACGACGAGCAACAAGCAACCGTTTTGTTAGAATTCGTATTTCGTTGACCTTAAGAACAGACTCTTGAGTACTTTTCCGGGAGGGTGGCCTTTTTTGACAATACTATAGACAGCTTCACATATTGGTAGTTCTGAATTATAGCGCTTTGATAAAACCATTAAAGCAGCTGCCGTGTTTACACCTTCGGCAAGTTTATCAAATCTCTCTTTCTTTACGAAAGCTTCACCAAACTTCCGATTATGACTATAGGATGAAAAAAGCGTTGCCTCATAATCTCCTATATGGGATAAACCATACACTGTTAGTTCATTGCCTCCCATTGCCTTAATCAATCGTGAAATTTCTCGCGGCCCTCTAGCCATCAATGGTCCTTTTAAGCTGCCTAAGTTTAATCCATCCAGCATGCCTGCAGCAATACCTACCACATTCTTTGAAGCTGCGCCAATTTCACTTCCCAGTAAATCCTGACCATAATAAAGACGAATCAACTCACTGTTAAATATAGTTGCCACTCGCTTAGTAATATATGTATTATCCGAGTTTATTACCATACAACTCGGCACATTCTTCACCAACTCCTGCACATGTCCTGGCCCCACCCAAATAGCCAGAGATACAGGCTGCAGGATTTCTTCATTAAACACCTGGGATAAGCGTTTTCCGGAATGCTCTTCCAGTCCTTTCATACACAAAACAAAGGTCTTCTCCTCCACAGGGCATAAGACAATCTGCTTACAGAGACTTCGCAAGTTCTGGGCCCCAATAGCTATGAGAATAATATCTGCGGACAACACTCTGCTAAGAGAACTCTCTACCATAACAGAGACTGGCAGATGCAGGTATTCATTACCTCTCTTCTTCATTAGATTCTGCCAGGTCAGCGAATCCTCCCTGCCCCAGATGGTTACCTGATGGCCGAGTTTAGCTGAATACCAGCCCAGGCAGCTTCCCCAACGACCACAACCTAAGACCGAAACTTTCATTCTCAAAGCTTTCTTGGCTTTATTTTGGCTTGGATATCACAAGGGATTGCTAAGGGCTTATGGGTAGCCAGAATATTTATGGCGATTTCCCTGGCTCTCTGGCGGGCATCCTTTCCTCCTTCTGCCAGCCACTTCTCTCTATTAGACCTATCGCTGACTTTGGGGAAGAAGAACTCCGACCTCATGTGAGAAACTGTGTGTGATTCAGCCAGGAAATTTCCTCCTGGTCCTACCTTATCTATCACTTCCAGGGCCAGAGTATCCTCATTAATCTCTATTCCTCTTAAAGCTCTCATCACCATACCAATGATTTCATTGTCTATTACGTACTGCTCGTAGGCAACAGTAAGGGCAAATTCTATAAGACCGGCTGCATCATGAATAAAATTAGCTCCGGCCAATGCCACCGGCAGCAGGTTTAATGCTCTCTCATATCCTGATTGGACGTCGGGAATTTTGGAATCAGACATCCCTCCTGTAGCATAAAAAGGAAGTTGCCAGTAGTGGGCAAGTTGAGCAGCAGCAGCATTCAAAAGCCCCATCTCCGTAGCCCCTGAAACATAATCCAGAGTCCGCATATCTGCTGTAGTCCCTACATAGCCACAGAGAACAGGTGTTCCCGGGTTAACCAATTGAGCCAGCGTCACTCCGGCTAAAGTCTCTGCTCCGAAAAGAACCAGATTACCGGCTAGAGTCACCGGGGCAGTGCTACCGCATTGAGGTTCGGTAGGGATAGCTAGAGGTATTCCCTTTTTGGCTATGTCTATAAGCATTTCTCCATAGGTATCATCTATTTTTAAAGGACTGATTATCAGAATTATAAAGGAGATAATGGGTTTTTCACGCAGCACCTCCTTCCCACCGACGATCTCTTCCGCCATTTCGATGACATTCAAGACCCCTTCTCTGGTATAAGGGCCTCCCATCACATGTTTGGTAGTATTGCTTAGTCCAGCATAAAACCTATTAACATCTACCTTTTCTCTGGGCAGCTCATTGGGATAAACGGGGAGTACGTAAAAATGAATGTTTTCCAAAGCATCCACTAGGCGAGCAATTTCCTCCACATCCTCTAAAGTAGAAGCTCTCTTTTCACCAGTCTTAAGGTCTAAAATATTAATAGCTGTCCCTCCTGTTCCCATATAGACCCTCTTATTCTCCAAAATAAGATCATGCTTTTCTTCTCTACCGTAGAGGACGACCTTAGAAGGAGCTTTGTCAATGGCATCATCCACCATCGCTCTGGGAATCTTCACTCTTCTTTTACTGGAATCCACCCTTGCTCCTCTTTCTTTAAAAATCTGGAATGCCATCCTGCTATTTACCTCTATTCCCGTCTTTTCTAAAGTCTGCAATGAGGCGTTATGGATTCTTTCAACATCTTTTCCAGAAAGCACCCTGTACTTCCCTCCTACTACCTCCCTTACCTGCACTCTTCTTTTCTCCCTTATTTAATCAGCAATTCAACCTCTGAGGGTTGATGCTTTTCTTTCAGACAGCCAGAAAGGGGCAAGCCAAGTGAAAAAGACTGCTCATTTTGTTATCTGGATCTGCTCTAACATATTGAGGGGGAAACATCCCCCTCAACGGCCTTCGGCCTGCTCCCCCCGTTTCTCTTGAGCTATTACCTGAGAGGATTTGCTTGATAATGATTCAGCGAAATTATTGAAATTCCAATACTTGAAGTTTACCCGTGAACAAATAGAAAAAATTATGTAAGTATTCAGCCGTTGCACCTAAATCCCACAAGTTTAACCCTACCATAATCTTTCCCTTCTGACAAGAAATACCTCAGGACAATTTCTTCCGTCGCTGTATAGTAGCTTCTTATTCTTTCTACTCAGCTTCTCGTTTCGGGAAAGATATAAAAGACTTTGAAGGGGGAAACATCCCCCCTCAACGGCCTTCGGCCTGCTCCCCCCA
>NJBQ01000134.1 GCA_005223095.1 Candidatus Aerophobetes bacterium Ae_b3a | reverse complement strand
TTTCTGAATATAAGTTCTTATGATTTCTTTCAGAAGAGTCTCTTTCTTTTTGAAATTTCCTTGTAGGCAAACTTCAGGATATCCGCCCCAATTGATATAATCTAAAAAACGCCTTTCTAAATCCTTTTTATAGAGAGCGTAAAACTCCTTTAAGTCCTTAATATCCCTGGATGAGTCCCAGGAGTAATCATATTTGTACTCTGAAGTGCCCCATAAGAACTCAACAAAAGAAAATCTATTTAGTATAAATTCTACCTTTCTTCCCGTTAAAAATTCCCTATTTTTCGATATTTCTAAGCTCGATGAACCAGTTGCTATGATAGTTAGATATTTGTGTGCTATGTCATAAACGACTTTCAAAAAAAGCCCTGCTTCTTTAATATATTGAAATTCATCAAGGAGAATATATGTCCTTTTCTCTTCATCAACGCCATATTGCTCCTTCAAATACCTAACAAAATATTTAGGTTCAGAAAAAATGGGATTGGTTAATTCCTGGTCAACTGATATGTAAATGACCTTTTCACCGTATTCTGACAGATAGTCCCTAATTTGACTTAATAGAGTTGTTTTCCCTGCACGTCTAGTGCCCTTTATAATAATAATCTTATCCTCTAAAAGCCACTCTTTAATTTCATCAAAGAGTATTCTTTTAACCAAAATTCATCTCCTTTGTGCAATAAAATCAAGATAATTATAACATAAGGGTGTAATAAAATCAAGCAAAAACATTGAAAAACTCATACAATGTTAAGCTTTACCCTGTATTTTGTAGGGAAGAGGTAATAGTCCTAATAGAATCGTCCCCTTTTCCTCATAGAGACTTGTAAAGACTGAAGGCAACCTCAACTATAGCCTCTATTTTAAGCTGGCCCGGAACAAAGGGAGCTATGGCGAACTCGCCACCCCCTCCTCCTTGAGCACCGTATTGGGGACCGTATGTTTGTTTCTCCGTTACCCATTTGATCTGTTTGACCTCTAGCCCTTCTGCCTTAGCCAATACTCCTACCTTGTAATGGGCGTTTTCCATTGCTTCTAAGAGAGCCATCTGGTAAGCTTCTTTTGTATCCCGCAGGGAAAAAGTTACATTATTCACAATGTTGACCCCGGCCTTAACAGCGGCATCTAAGATTTCTCCTGTCCTGGCGATATCTGTCACTGGAACCTCGAGAGTATGTGAAACCTGGAAACCTTTAAATACCTGCTTGCCTTCCTCATATTCTGTTTTCCGCCAGAGGGAGAACCAGGTTGTCTTTATCTCATCCTTGGGGATATCAAAAGAAGAGAGTGCGTCTAGAACAACCTGCATAATCCCGGAATTCTCCTGTGCTGCCTGCTGGGCTGTGGGAGCAGTAGTTTCTACTCCCATATTGAGCAAGACTAAATCTGGTGTCATGCGTAGACTTCCTTTTCCCTGGACAGTCACAATAACCTCTTCAATCTCGCTTGTTCTGGCTACTCCGTAGGCTCCCTCAATAAAGAAAATCAACACGCTCACTGCCAAAAGAATAGCCGGTTTTAGTTTTCTCATCCTTTTCCTCCTTTTTTTCACAAAAATTCTGGCAGTACCCTTGTTTTACTTGTGTCAAAATCAAAGCCTGACCCCATTATTTATTAATCCCTTGCTCCTCCTTGTTTGATTTTTTGGCTATTTATTTACTGAGCTTAACCGCTGTGCCGTAGGCTAAAAGCTCAGCCGCGCTACCGATGACACTGGTAGTCATAAAACGCAGGTTAATAATCGCATCAGCTCCCAGTTTCTCAGCCTGGGCTATCATCCGGTTGCTGGCCACTGTGCGGGCCCGTCCCATCATCTCGGTATACTCAATCAGCTCGCCACCAAGAAGCAGTCGCACCAGAGCAGAAAGATCCCTTCCCATCCAGATAGCAAAGATGGTGTGTCCCTGAACCAAGCCTAAGACCTGAGTGATCTGGCGACCCGGGACTTCTATAGAATTCTGAAGCAACATCCGAGAGCGGGACTCACTAAGGGAGAGTTCTTCTTGGGAGGCCTTATCTTTCCGTTGTTCGACAGCTACCGTCAGCAAGACCAGCACGACACCACCCAGGATACAATAGACCGCACCTTTTAGCCACCAGGGCAACATGGGATCGTGATAAATGTACCAGGGCATTCCCACAAAAATCGCAGTGAAGAATCCGACCACGAAACCCAGCGAACCAATCATTCTAACTATCTTCATAGCTCTCCTCCTTTAGTAATTACTAAGTAATCGCAATCCAAAATCTCTATTAATTCAATTATATACCAAATTCGTTCCTTGTCTAAAATTGGGAATTAAATCATCTATGATCTAACCAAACGGGTAAGTGTTAAATCATTTAAAATCTAACCCAAATCTGATATAATACTCCCTAGCTAGATCAGAAAGGTAAGGTCTTCTATTTCCTTAGTACCTAAAAGAAGAGGAAGGAAGGAAGGCAAGACCTACACGAGAAAATGTGCAACACGGGTTAATAAAATCAAAAAATAATTAGCTAACCCACATATTTAAGTTCTGCAAAGGATTCGCACCCCTTTAGGCTCTATAGTCATGAGCGAATCTTTGAAGTATTCTCTCTTCTCTAGCAGTTCTTGGTAGATCCGATCCAGTTTTACCTGATGATACTTGTCAGAATGATTAAGGAAAAACAAATAATCCTTATCTTCCTTTCTACCAAGTATTACCTCTATATTGGCAGGATCTGCCTGAAAGGAGGACTTTATTCTTGACTTTTCTATAGCCCATCTCAATATACTTCCTTTAATTTCTGGAGAGGGATTAGTACCTATGTAAATAGCACATCCTTGTCCAAACCGGTTAATGGTGACGCAGGCCTCATCCTTATAGTAGGACTGAGTATATCTTCCTATAATCTCTGCTCCCCGGCATTTTATTATGTCGCACCAGGTATCGCATTCTCCTTGTAAAGGTTTGATTTCAGGATGAATAAGCTTCAATTTACATTTCTGCATAGAGGATAGCGAATCATATTCAACTACTTCTATTCCCAGCAGGCCATTAAGCTTTGCCGGTAGAGGTTCATCAAACACTATATTGTTCCAGTTCTTTATTCCGGAACGAAAGGTAACAATTAATATTCCACCTTTTTTCACAAATTCCTTTAGGTTATCTACCAGCCCATCATTAATTAAAAATAGAGCAGGAGCGATGAGGAGTTTATACTTTGAAATATCTGCTTGGATAGAGACGACATCCACAGGGATATTGAGGGTATTCAGTATCTGGTAATAAGAGGTAAAGTGTTCCTGATAATTAAATTTAGGGTTATTAGGCTGAATATCAAAAGCCCACTGCTCATCGTAAGAAGTAAGCATAGCTACTTCTTTAGGAAATTCCAATCCTATTAGCTTATCTTTAATGCGCATTAATTCCTGACCTATCTTTTTCACCTCCTCATACCTTCTTGTTGCAATTCCGCATTGATCTAAAATGCCGGCCCAGAACTGTTCGGTTCCAAATCGGGACGTTCTCCAACGGAAATAAAGTATTCCTTCTGCTCCGTGAGCAATAGCTTGATAGGTCCACAGTCTTATCTCTCCTGGATAAGGATTTGGGTCTACACATTGCCATCCAGTGGGACCGCTTTGCTGCTCCATAACCCAGAAATTCTTCTCTTTCAATCCCCGCATAACATCGTGCGATAAGGAAACTTTGACCGGACTCTTATTCTCACCGGTAAATCTTAAATTGGGGTAGTTATCCCAGGTGATAAAATCCAAGGGCTGGGCCAGTTTATAATAGTCTATTGCATTAAAAAGCCCCATAAAATTGTGGGTGATGAATTTGTGAGGACAGATTTTTCTGAGAATATCTATCTGCAGTTTTTGATAGCTAATATAAGAATCAGAAATAAATCGTCGGTAATCCAAAAGCAGGCTTGGATTATGAGCGGTTTCTAATTGCCGGGGAAGGGGTATTTCTTCCCATTCTGTATAAGTCTGACTCCAGAAGACTGTTCCCCATTCTTGATTTAATTTTTGAAGAGTTTTGTACTTATCCTGTAGCCATTGTCTGAAATTTTTAGCGCATTCCTGGCAATAACATAACCCCTTTTCTCCATCCCCTCCAAATTCGTTATCAATTTGCCAACCGATAACATTCTCATTGTCTTTATAATGCTCAGCCATTTTTGAGACGATTTTTTCAGAATAAGTACGATATGTGCTACTATTGGGGCAGCAGGCACGACGTCCACCAAAACTGGTGCGAATGCCTTCTTTGTTTACGCGTAGTATATCAGGATGGCTAGCAGCTAACCAGGCAGGAGGGGTAGCGGTGGGCGTTCCCAGGACGGTTTTAATCTTTTTCCTAGCTAAGATTTCGATAGCTTTATCCAGCCAGCTAAAATTAAATTGTCCCTTCCCTCGCTCCAATTTCACCCAGGCAAATTCGGCCATACGGACAATATTAAAACCTGCTTCAGCCATCATCTGACCATCTTTTTCCCATCTTTCTTCTGGCCAATGCTCCGGATAATAATCACATCCAAAATTCATTTTCACTCCTTTCCTAACTTAGCCCTTAATCGCTCCACTAGTAATTCCAACAATGAACTGTTTCTGTAAAACTATGAAAAGTATAACCAATGGTAGCACTATTAACACCGAGCCAGCCATTATAAGATCATAAGGGACCCGAAGACCCGAACTGAGGCCTCTGAGGGCTACAACAGCTGTCAGCATGTTTTTACTTTTTAAAATGATAAGGGGCCAGAGGAAATTATTCCAGGAGCCCATAAAAAATATCATTCCTAACGCGGTTAAAGCTGGTTTGGCTATAGGTAGAATAATGTACAAAAATATCTTAATTTCTGAGCACCCATCTATTCTGGCTGAATCCAAAAATTCATTGGGTAGCTTAATCAGATATTGTCTCATAAAGAATATACCAAAGGCATTAGCCATTCCGGGAAAGATCAGTCCCCAGAACTTATCTATCCAGCCAATTCTGCGATAAAGCACATATAGAGGAATCATAGTTGTATGAAAGGGGATTATCAGTGTTGCTATGAGAAATAGAAAAAGAAATTCACGTGCCGGAAATTGGTATTTAGCGAAGCCAAAGGCAGCTAAGGAGCAGAAAAATAAAGCTAGAATAGTAGAACTGGCAGCAATGAAGAAGCTATTGAAAAGATTTCTGTCAAAGGGGCGTTGTTCAAACAAGGTAAAAAAGTTACCAATAGTGGGATTTTCTGCAACCAAGGTAGGTGGGTAGCTAAATATCTCAGCTTTGGGTTTGAAGGCCGAGCTGAACATCCATAAGAGAGGCACCACCATAGCAATAGAAATTAATACAAGAAAAAGATAAACTAAGGCTTTCTTTAAGTGTATCTTCCTTTTCTCTTTCTTACTTTTTCTTATCTTTAAGTTCTTTTCTGGTAAAGAATAAGACCCAATT
>NJBQ01000133.1 GCA_005223095.1 Candidatus Aerophobetes bacterium Ae_b3a | reverse complement strand
CTTTTACTGCAGAGGGATTCTCTTCTATCTCTTTTCTAATTTGAATCATAGCAGAGGCAAAGGCATCCAGGGTCTCCTTGCACTCGGTCTCTGTAGGCTCAATCATTAAGGCTTCTTTTACTATCAAGGGAAAATAAATAGTGGGAGGATGAAAGCCGAAATCCAAAAGGCGTTTGGCAATATCCAGGGTTCTCACGTCTTTCATCTTTCCATCTTTTCCTGAAAGAACGAATTCATGCATACAGGGTTGATCATAAGGAAGATAAAAATAGTTCTTCAGTCTTTGCATCAAATAATTGGCATTTAAGACAGCATTGTAACTTATCTTCTTCAATCCTTCTTTACCCAGTGAGCGCAGATAACAGTATGCCCTGATGATGACCCCGATATTTCCGTAAAAAGACCTCACTTTTCCTATGGACCTGGCTCTATTGTAATCAAGATAATATCCTTTGCTATTCTTTTCCACTGTTGGCACAGGTAGATAAGCAGCCAGTGTTCTTTTTACCCCCACAGGTCCTGAACCGGGACCTCCTCCTCCATGAGGGGTAGAGAAAGTCTTATGCAGATTGAAGTGCATTATGTCTATCCCCAGATCAGATGGTCTAACTATCCCCAGGAGGGCATTTAGATTAGCCCCGTCCAGATAAAGAAATCCTTCCTTATTATGGACAATCCTGGCAATCTCGAGGATACCTGTCTCGAATAGACCCAGAGTGTTAGGAATGGTGAGCATTAAAGCAGCCACTTTTTCGCTCATTTTACCCTTTAGGTCATCTAAGTCTATTACTCCACTCTCATTTGACTTTATCTCTATTATTCGAAATCCACAAAAATTAGAGCTGGCCGCATTAGTCCCGTGAGCAGAATCCGGTATAAGGATGGTACCCCTTTCTTCTTTTTTATTCTCATAGTATGCCTTTATCATCATTAGACTGGTAAGTTCGCCGTGAGCCCCAGCAGCCGGCTGCAGCGATACCCTATCCATTCCCGAGAGCTCACGCAAAAGGGTTTCCATTTGATGAAGTAACTGCAATGTCCCCTGAACACTAACCTCAGGTTGATAGGGATGAATCCTGGCAAAGCCGGGTAGCTGAGCTATATCCTCATTCACCTTAGGATTGTACTTCATAGTGCAGGAACCTAAAGGATAAAAATTTGTATCTATCCCTATGTTTTGCTGAGAGAGCCGCACAAAATGACGGACTACATCCGGCTCACTTACCTGAGGCAGGCCTAGTCTGCCCTGACGCAAATAATTTCCAGGAATTAGCTTTTCTACACTTCCCTTGCCTACATCACACTCAGGAAGTGAATATCCCCTCCTATCCTCTCTGCTCTTCTCAAATATCAAAGGCTCTCTCATACCATCCCCTCCAAAAGATTGATAAGTCTATCGATATCTCCTCTGGTTCGTTTTTCAGTTACACAGAACAATAAGGAATTCTGCAATTGCGGATATAATCTGGCCAGCTCAAATCCTCCCAGAATTTTATTATCCCATAGTAGCTTATTTATCTTATTAGGTGGGATGGGGCATTTTACAGCGAATTCCTTAAAGAAGGGATTGGTAAAGGTAGGTTCAAATCCAGGAATCTGGCAAATTCTCCTGGCCGCATAATGTGATTTCTGCAGACAGAGTTCGGCTACCTCAGCCAATCCTTTCTCTCCCAGGGTGGACAGGTACACAGCAGCCCTTAAAGCATTTAAAGCCTGGTTAGTACAGATATTGGAGGTTGCCCGTTCTCTACGGATATGCTGCTCTCTAGTTTGTAAGGTTAAGACGAATCCTCTCTTTCCCTCTTTATCGGTGGTCTCTCCCACGATTCTCCCCGGTATCTTTCTTAAGAACTCCCTTTTGCAGGTAAAGATTCCTAAATAAGGCCCTCCAAAATTAAGCTTACTTCCTAAGGCTTGTCCTTCTCCTACAGCTATATCTGCATTGTACTCTCCCGGTGGGACAAGCAGCCCCAGGGATATAGGATCTAGCGAGACAATATATAAAGAACCAGCCTGGTGAGTAATTTCTTCTATCTTCTTAACTTTCTCTAAACAGCCAAAAAAGTTAGGATTCTGAACAATCACGCAGCTGGTATCTTTACTTATCTTTTCTTTTAATTGAGCAAGGTCAGTTACACCGTTCTGGCAGTCTATCTCTATTATAGATAGACCTAAGGTTTTCTTCATATAGGTGCTAAGAACCTGACGATATTCCGGGTGAACACTCTTGACTACCAGAATTTTCTTGCCATGGTTAATCTTATGGGCTAAAATAGCTGCCTCAGTCAAGGCTGTTGCTCCCTCATAGAGAGAGGCATTGCATATGTCCATTTGAAAAAGCTGGCAGATAAGGCTTTGATATTCATAAGTGGCCTGCAGCATTCCCTGACTGGCTTCTGACTGATAGGGAGTGTAAGAGGTATAAAATTCAGACCTACCAGAAAGATGATCGACCAGGGCAGGGATAAAATGATCGTAACTTCCCGCTCCTAGAAAAGAGACATATTCATCTAAGTGGGCGTTTTTTTTGGATAGGCCCTTAAACTCATTAACTAGTTCCATCTCTGAAAGGGATGAGGGAAGATTTAGGTCAGTTTTCAGTCTTAAATTCTGAGGGATAGCACAAAATAGAGCCTCTATGGACTCGGCTCCTATCTCTTTTAGCATTTCCTTCTGGTCTTCTTCAGTGTTGGGAATATAGGGAATCACTGTTTCTCCTTCCTCACCAGCTCCTCATATTCTTCTGAATCCATCAAAGTATCTAACTCAGTTTGATCCTCTATCTTTACCTTAATCATCCACCCTTCACCATAGGGGTCTTGATTGATTATCTCTGGCTGCATAGATAACTTCTCATTTACCTTGATTATCTTTCCACTCAGCGGGCTACATAAATCAGAGACAGCCTTAACCGACTCCACAGCTCCAAAGGAGGAACCTTTGGTTACTTTGCCCTCTAGAGAGGGAAGCTCTACATAGACCAGGTCAGTGAGCTGTTTGGTGGCAAAATCGGTAATGCCAACAGTAGCAATATCCTTATCAACCTTTACCCACTCGTGGCTCTGGCTATACTTTAAATCTTCTGGATACAAGTTATTCTCCATCCTTTCGCTGGTAAAGTTTTTTAGCTCTTTGGGCAATATGCTCGGCTCTTAATCCAAATGTTTTCATCAACTCCCAGGGTGCCCCGGCACACTCTCTTAAGCCTTGCCAAGCTCTTTAGCTAGCCTGGCCAGCTCCCCCTCAACTACTCTTCCTTTATCCAGTATTAGCTTCCCATCCAACCAGGCGGAAGTATTTAAACATATTCCGTCGGTGTGTGAGGCTGCAGGTACTCCATCGGGAGCAATGAGCGTAGGGCCGATATTGCCAAGACCCCACTCGGTACAACCCCAGACTCTCTCATCTTCTACTATGTCACCGGTAAGTTTAGCCCCCGGGTTAAAACCCCAACTGGCATGAGCTAATCTGAGCATACCCGGATCATTGAAGCTGTTCAGCCATACTTCAAATTCCCTGGCTTGACTTCCTCCCTCAATTTTAATAACCTTGCTCTTCTTGATGGTCAAGCGGACTGGCTCATCCAGCTTACCACATGGTGGCACAATTGAACCATCAAAAACGAGGCTTCCATTGATAGATTCCAAATCAGGGGTCCAGGAAATTTGACCTGCCAGCATGTGCGAGCCTGGCTTATCGGCGTATCCTTTGGCCAAAGTATAAAGATGATTTGGGTCAGAGGAATTGTCGAACTCGAGATCCTGTCCTGCTGGAGTGGTCAAACGCATATGTTTAGCGCTCATAGTCATGCCTCGAAGTCTTTCCAGAAACTCTCCCAAAAGTGGATAATTAACTCGGCCAATGCATCGTACCATCAGGTCAGGATTCGTTCCACAGGCATTCAGATATCGAAGTTTCTTATTCTCTTTTGTAGCAATATCATAAGGAGTTGAGTAAAGAAGCCACTCATTATTAAACTCAATCCAGGCATCTGTCTCTTTCAATACTGCTGTGAGTGCTTCCACCGGCAGCATTGGATCAGCAGCTTTTCCCACCCCTAAAGGTGAGGCCAGCCAGATAACCATAGGTTTTGCACCAACAGCGAAGGCAGCCCTGGCAGTAGCATCAACAACTCTAGCATCGGACTCCGTATCCGCTGTGATGACAAAAGTCTCTCCCGCCTTAAGCTTAAAAAGCTCCCTGACAATGGTATCACCTGCCTTGCCTAATTCGTACTCGTAAAGGAACATATTGAACCCCCTTTATAGATATATCCTAATTCATTAAATACCCAGCCTGCCGGTGTCCTGATTCAGCTACCAACACTCTCACTCCTATTCGCTCTCACTCAATTCCTTAAAGATATGCTGGATTATACGAACTGCTTTCTCCATATCTGCCACAGCTATATTCTCCTCTTTGGTGTGTTCCGCTCTGCCTCCCGTCCCTATGACTACCGTCTCGATACCGTTCTCATTATAGCTGGAAGCATCGGTTGCTCCACAGATAACTCGCACATTTGGTTTTAGGCCTACGCCACTTACTGCTCTCTTGGCAACTTTCACCACTTCAGCATCTTCTGAAATACGGGAAGCTCTTGTGTTCAGATCCATTTTGATCTCTACCTGAGCTCCTACAGCCTTAGCTGCCGTGAGAAACACTTCCTTAATTAAGTTACTCTGGTCAAGACATTTCTGGTGAGACTGGCTTCGACATTCGACCTTCACATCTGTTTTTTCTGGAACAGCGTTGAGCACTTCACCACCTTTGATGATTCCAACATTTACAGTTGTCACCTCATCAATCCAACCTTCTTTCAACATTGAAATTGCATATGATGCTGCTTTAATTGATGATATACCCTTCTCCGGCTCCATCCCGGCATGAGCTGCCTTCCCTTTAATCTTTACCTGGAGACTCATATAGGACGGTCCACCAATGACAATATCCTGCAGAGTATCCATATCGAGCAAGAAGCCGGTCTTTGAGTCAAGTAAAGAAGCATCAATGTTTTTTGAGCCTTTGAGCCCAATCTCTTCTTCTCTTGAAACCACAATCTCCAGGGGCGGATATTGCTCAGCTCCTCTGATGGCCTGGAAGAGTTCTGCAATGCCAGCCTTGTCATCCGCGCCTAAAATGGTCTCTCCTTTGGAGCGGATTATTCCATCTCTCAAAATAGGTTCGATATTTTTGCCCGGCTTAACTGTATCGGCATGAATACCAAAAAGAACGGGCTCCCGCCCAGTGCTATTTTTGGGAGCAATCTTCATTATGAGGTTACCGTAACTATCGCTGATACACTTTGCCTTAAATTCCTTGGCAAAAAGGTCTTTGAGATAGACAATGAATTCCTCTTCCTCACCTGACTCACTACTAATCCGCACCATCCCAAAAAAGGTATCAATTAATTCTTTTGTCATCAGTTCCCCCTTCTC
>NJBQ01000132.1 GCA_005223095.1 Candidatus Aerophobetes bacterium Ae_b3a | reverse complement strand
TTTATTTTCCAGTGTATTACCTACTCCCATCCCTACAAGGAGACCAAAAACTTTTGCCGAGTTGGGGCTATGATAAAGTGCAAATAATAGTAGGGGCAAACAGACTGATATTGTTATCTTGGCCAGTAAAGACAAATTCATCAATCTCTTGCCAATAATATTATATATTTTGATAAAGATAAAAGTAATAACTAGTCCTATTAAAATACCACCTATAACATCATGTAGGTAATGGAGCCCCAGATAAAGCCTGGAAAGAGAGACAAGTATCACCAAAATCACTCCTAAGTATAATAAAAATCTCTTTTTAGCTTTGCTTACCACATATGACCAAAAAGTAGTTGCTCCTTGTGAATGTGCACTAGGAAAACCTACAGTACCTGCAGTCGCCTCTTTATATAATATCCTGATGGAGGGGTCCGATGGACGAGGAAGGTAGAAAAAAGCTTTTAGAGTTAAATTTACAAATGCTGATGATGAGAAAAGTAGAGCTAGCCTAAAACCATTCCTTTTACTAAAACACCAATAAATAATCGGAATAATCAGCATATAAAAGACCTCCGACCCTAAACTAGTAATAGCCTTGAAGAACATATCAAAAGTAGAGTTAGAAATTGATTGAATTAAAAGAATTATTTGAATCTCGCTCACGGCTGAATTTCCCTTTGTCCCTGCGGCAATTATTGAGTTACCTAATCTTACTCTTCAGCGTAAATTATATCAGGAATAACTAACCCGGCAAGGCACTTTGTGTTAAGTTATATAATGCAACCCAAGGGTAACTAGCTGTGCTACATGAGATGAAAAAAGACGATCCCGACCTTTATTACTATTGGGGAATAGCTCTGGCACACACTGGTCAGATTGAAAAAGCTCTAGAGAAGTGGAATATTATCGGTGATATGTCTAATCCAAGATGGGAGGATTGTATCTTTAGAGCAAGGAAGATATTGGTGGGCAAAAGAAAATATTCCCGCTTTGAATATAGGGCAGACTAAGAACGTTCGAGAAAACTAAAAGGAAAAGAGGAAGCCCATTGGTTCTTATTTGAAATCTATCTGTCTGCTTGCTTAAGTTAATCTTCCACATTATGCTATTCCTCTAAAGTCAAAGTCTTTGCCACATCTTTTATTATATTCTTTAATTTGACTTCATTGATGGCATCAATCTTCATCCTTAGTCGCCTCTCTCTAATAACTCTTTTATTGAGTAATACCCGCAGCTTCTCCACAACCAAGTTTATCCAATTAGACATGGTCTTTACCGGAAGTAGGTTCGATGTTTACCGTTCAAGGTTAATCAAAGATGTAGAATATGTTATGCATAAATAAGTTTTCCTTTAGGCGTTGGGATTTCTCTACCCAGAGTTTTTGCTGTCTCTATCCATTCTGAAATTACTATTCCAGCATTACGAATAGCTTCTTCATATGTAGCTCCATCTGCCATACATCCAGGTAGCTCTGGGATCTCTGCTATAAATGCTCCATCTTCTTCACTCCAATATATTATTATCTCATACTTATACATCATTAGTCTCCTTGTAAAGCTTATATTTCAATATTATATCCCTTATTTGTTTTACCTGGTAAGCTTTTGCTTTTCCATTTTTGACCGGTTGAATATTTATGATTTCTGGTATTCCTTCTTTAGTAAGTATATAATGATCTCCCTTGACTCGCTCAACAAATCCTAAAGTTCGAAGGGTTTTCCTCAACCCACAAAATCAATATTTCTATCCGAAAAACCTGTTAATATTTTTTTTAGGATTTTTTTATCCAAATTTCCTCTAATCTTATTGTTTTTTTACTCTTAATAGCAATCCTACATATTAAGTAAACTCTTGATTAAGATTTACTCAAGTAAATATTTACTCTTTTTCGTTAACTCTTGTCTGAATGCTAATAGCATAGATTATTATAGGAGAAGCTACATAGACTAGCAAGAAAATGAAGTTAACCGGAAGAAGACGTCGGGGAAGAAGCATAACTACAAGGGAAATTTATCTGTAAGATTCTTTTCTATGTTTTACCCTATAGACGTAGATCATCTTATTTTTGTCATCTATACGATATAGAATTCTGTAATTCCCACTTCTCATGCGATAACCCTCCTCGACGGTCAACTTTAAAGAACCAAAAGGACGGGGATTAGAGGCTAAAGAAATTATCTTATTTTTTATCTGAATAAAAACCTTTTTATCTAAGCAATCTAGATCTTTTCTGGCTGAAGGAATAATATTTATTTCATGCACCGCGACTCCTTAAATATTTCTCAAAGGGAATGGCGAGTTTTTCTTCCTTACCAAGAGTCTTCAAGTCTAAAAGATCCTCTTTGAGCTCTTCCTCTTGTAGTTTTCCTTTGATGGCTTCCTCTACAAAGAAGGAATATTTGATGCCGTGTTCTTTACAGAATGTTTTAAAACTCTTCACAACTTCTTCACTAATCTTTATGGCAAATGTAGTTTTACCCATTGTTCTCGCCTCCTATTGAATCGAATCTAGATATAACATACCATAGAACTATAACTTTGTCAATATAAAGTTATCTAAATATTATTTCTGAAAACCTCTGGTCGACGCTTAAATTAAAAAGATATAGATTCTTCTTTCTCGAAGGCATCACGCATTAATTTACTTTGACGTTGGTAGGCCAAGTGGGGATTATCCGGGTGGGAAAGAAGGGCAATTTTCTGCCTGAGCTACCAGCCCAAAAGGACAAAGGTCCGGATTATGCAAAAGAATCTTTTCAATCCTTTTCATAGCCTCCCACCGTGCAGTTTTAATGAAAAAAAGGTAAAATCAGAGTCATCTTCCTTCTCCGGTGACTGATGACTTATCTCTGTCAGTATATCGGATTCTTTACTGAGGCAGTTCCCTTTTAATTTTGTCACCCACATTCAGAATTTTGTTTCGTTTTGCTAAAGCTGATGAGGCTATGAAAAAATGCTTAACAGAAAAAGATTAATTAAAGAGATGCCGGGGAAATTTCATAAAACGAAGACTAATTGGATACAATGGATATTGGTTTATGTATTCTGGCTTATTACTGCAGGGTTAGGATTTTTATGTCTAATTTCCGCTAGAAACTCATCTTTATCTATTCTTTATCTCTTTTCAGTTAGTAGATGGACTGCTCCCGCAGTAGATAAAATGATTTTCCTTATATTAGGTGTTTTATGGCTTGTTCTTGTTATTTTTGCCGAATATTATTATCGGGAGGCCGTTGCCAAAAATATTCTCTGGAAACATTTCTCTTTAATTACGGCAATACAACTTTTCTGTCTTTCGGGATCTCATCTTATTCCCGTTTTGATAATAAGTAAAACAAATGTATATTGGGGGAGTCTTCTATTGCCAGGGGTAGAACTCATTGGAGGGATTATCTTTTTTGTGCAACATAAATTCAGGAGGAGAGGGGATAGAATCGTGTAAATTCATTTCACCTTTGTTCGAGCATAATGTATTGCCTCCTAGTTTTTCAATTAATGTACTCCAAAGTTCAAGAAAAGTTCAGAATTCAAGGTTAGATGTTCAAGGTTCAGAATATAGCTTACGACCTAGACCTAGGAGAGTAATAGAATGCCAGTACTTTTTTGCCATTCTCTGAACGGTGTTCATTCTTCCTCATTGGTAAGTTCCAAAGCATGATTATAGAGCTGTTTGCTTATCCTTATCTTCTTCTTTGCCAACTCATCCAGCAAAGGCTTTACCTCTCTTATAAGACCTTTTTCTTTTGCATCCAGTAGAATACCTATTGTTCCGATAACTTTCAATCCTCTGAGATTTGCTATCTTTCTCGCTTTCAAGTCATCAATTAACACCACCTCTGCATTTATTTCTTCGGCTAATACAATCGCCTCTGTCTCTCCTCTCCCCAATATTATTTCCAAATATTCAATTGCCCTTTTATTCTCCACCTTCACAACTCTATCTTTACCCCATTCATGCAACTCCTTCCCATATTCCTTTTTTGGCTTTGTTATTTCATCAAAGACTGCCTTCGGAATGACGATGTCATATCTGAGCAAGTCCATCTTCTCAATCTTCGCTAGTGCGATTAGAGGAGAGGAATTCGCAACTATCCTCATTTCATTCCCTTTAAAAATTCTCTCTCCTCGTCCAGTTCATCTTTTGGGTATCTTATAACATCTATTCTATGTTCTGATAGCGCCTTCATGAATTCCTCTTCGTTTTCCCCTGCCAATACCGCAGCCTTACCCAATGACAGGACGCCTTCTTCGTATAGCTTCATCGCAGTGAAAAGTTTTATATCTTCTACAAATTTCCCCTTTTCTATCCCTATCAACAATTCTTTTGGTATTTTTATCTTCAGAGTCTCTAACTCCATTTTGTCCTCCTTATTTATAGATCTAACAAAGGTTCAACCTTCAAGGTTCTATGTTCGAGGTTAATCTATCATCAGAGATGCCTTCTTATTTCATTTAGGAACTCTTCAGCCTCCTCTACTCTCCTTCCCGCTACTCCCTTTGAAATGATCTTATAGATGTCATAGTCAGCTGTTTCTCTATCTATTTGTGCTTTGGTAATTATGCGGTGATATTTGGGGTTAATTTTTCCAGTTTTAGCAAAGAAGCGTCCAAATGCACTAATGACTCCAGAGTGGCTACTTCGTTTAATATCGTTATTAATGAGTAATGCTGATGCACAATAAAACATGACATAATAAGCTTTGGCAACAGCATCAGGATAGTGACGGTTGGAAAACAGTTCCTTAGCTACCTGGAGAGCACTCTCTGCTTTTTGGATTAGTTTCTCAGTTTCAGGAATCATACCACAATTCCTTCTTTTTGCAGATTCTGGTAAAAGAGAGTGTTTATATTTCGTAAAAAGTCATAGTGTTTCTTGGACATAGTCTTTACCAAAAGTAGGGGCTGGAAATCATATTCCCACATCAGCTGGTAGGCTATATCAAAGATTTTTTCCTCCAGTTCACTACTTCCTCTATCCACTATAACTAAAATGTCTAAGTCGGAGTCTTCTTTCTCTTCTTCTCGAGCATAGGAGCCAAAACATCGAATTTCAACAATATGCATTTTGATCCATGTAGGAAGTCGTTCCTTGAATTGTTTCAAGATATCGAGTGCTGTCTTATGCATTCCTTCACCCTCTTTTTAGAATTATAAGGTTTTAAAGAACGATGTCAAATTCTCGTTCTAGGTAAGTCGGTTATGTTTAAGGTTCAAAGGCATCGCGCATTAATTTACTTTGACGTTGGTAGGCTAAGTGGGGATTATCCGGGTGGGAAAGAAGGGCAATTTCCTGGGTTAACAAACGAGCCAGATGCATAACAAAAGATAGCCTTGTCTTAGTTGCCTCCTTATAAACGGGATGGTCTCGGTTGATATAGACCACCGACCCTTCGATATAGGATTCGGGTCCATCTTCTCCAAAATGATCGACCAGGCAGGTTATTCCCATCTCTTTTGCCTTTAGTTGTCTGATTACCCCGGTTGAAGTTAAGGATCTTATTTTTGGCCTCTTTCGCGGGA
>NJBQ01000032.1 GCA_005223095.1 Candidatus Aerophobetes bacterium Ae_b3a | reverse complement strand
ATACTATTCCAGGGCACTTTTCAAGGCGGCGATGGCTACCTCTAGTTGCTTTTCATCGGGTTCCTTGGTGGTGATTTTTTGTAGCCACAGTCCCGGAGCAATTAATATTTTAACAATCTTACTATTCTTTTTCTTGCGTGATAATCTGGTTAATTCATAGGATATACCGCCAATCAAAGGGACAAAAAGTAGCCTTGTTAAACGCCCGGAGATACCATGCGGTCTGCCCAAAAACATAAAAACCAGGATACTAATTACCATTACTATGAGAAGAAAGCTTGTTCCGCATCCAGGATGATGAGTGGAATATTTCTTTGTGTTTCCAGGAGTCAACTCTTCTCCTGCTTCAAAAGTGAAAATACTCTTGTGCTCGGCACCGTGATATTCAAAGACCCTTCTCATACTTTTCCACAGACTAATAGCCCAGATATATATTATAAAGAAAGTTATTCTAATCAAACCATCAATGAGATTAAATAAGAATCCCCCCTTGACCCCGGTTAACTCTACCAGAACCAAAGGAAGGTAGAAGAATATGAATAGGGCTAAGGCAAAACCCATTAGGAGTGACAGAATTAACCAGAAAGTGACAAATATTCCCTCTTTTTTTTCTTGCTTGCTGCCAAAGGTTTTTGTCTCGGGGTTTTCTTCATCCATGGCCTCTTCGGCCGAAAAACTAAGAGCTTTTATTCCCAGGTATAAAGATTCAATGAGAACTACTGCTCCTCTAATGATGGGAATCTTCAAAAATCTAAATCTTTCGGTGAGAGCAATATAGGGCTGCTTTTTTATCACTATTTGGCCATCACTCTTTCGTACAGCTACAGTGAATGATTTAGGAGAGCGCATCATTACTCCTTCTATGACTGCCTGTCCTCCTACCTGGAATTTTTTTGTTGGAGTATCAGTAGTGCTATCAGTATCCGAAGAGTTCCTTTTCTTGTGCATTTTTGCTCTCCCTTTTTTTGCATTCATTGTTTGTAGTTCGTTGCTCATCGAGCCAAACAAATTAGTTCATCGTTCAGAGAGTTTAATCAATGAACAACGATAAACTAATAATTAGATTGAGTTTAACATAAGGAAGGAGGATGTCAAGAATTGAAAAGGAGGCCAGAAATCTGCTTATTTTACATTGAGCTCAATCACCGTACAGGAATGCGGAGGGAAGCTATAGTCAAACTTAGAGGCCGCGTTTTTAATCATCCCAGTTTTAATCTTAATCCTCTCAGGATTTTCAAAGTCATTTGTTGCCATTACATTAGGACCGTTAAGCTCATAGACTTTTGCTTCGGCAGATGGAGAAAAGCCTTCTAAGAAGATAGGGCACTCTATATCTTCTTCTTTGTGGTAATTAACTGCAGCAATGTATAACTTATCTTTGTTTCTGCTTAAGGTGGCCGAAGTATCCAAATAGGGAACATTGGCTAGTTTGAACTCTCGCCGACCAAAATGGGCCTTCACTTCAATATGGTAAGTTTCTGATTTAACTGAAGTGTCTAATACGATTTCTCCGGTGTGATTGACAAAAAGGTCAAAAGCTCTATAAATGGGAGTAAGATAAAGACCCTTCCTATCTGTATGAATAGCTCCCAGCACATTTACCAGTTGAGCAAGGTTGGCCATAGTTACACTCTGACACAATCTATGCATGGTAATAAACACTCCGGCAGCGAATAATCCATCCTTCAGAGCATAATTCTCCTCCAGGTCATTTTCCTGATTGCCTCTATACCAGATATTCCACTCATCAAGAGCAATCTTTACTTTTTCTTCTTCTTTCATTGAAGGCTGAGCTATCTCTATCACACTCTTTAGAACTTCTAGCCTTTTTTTGACCCAATATACAGAGGCAACTGTCTCATAATAGTCATCCGAACCCAGATACTGGTGATTAGAAATATAGTCTATATATTTTCCGGCAGTTTTAATCACTTCCAAATCCCATTCTGGCTCATCTGCCCCCACGGCAATGATTTTTATAGTAGGATCAATTACTTTCATAAAGTAGGCATATTCTCTTAGAACCTTAGCATACTCTTTAGCTGATCTATAACCTACCTGCCATTCTCCATAGTTTTCATTACCTACTCCCCAGTATTTGACCTGGTAGGGCTCTGGGTGACCATTTTGCCCTCGCAGTTTTGCATAGTAACTATTTCCGGTGCTATTGCAGTATTCTAACCAGTGGATAGCCTCATCTAAACTTCCAGTTCCTATATTAACACAGATATAAGGCTCTGCTCCTATTGCTCGACAATACTCAATAAATTCATCGGTGCCAAATCTATTTGTTTCTTCTTTATTCCAGGCAAGATCAAATCGCACTGGTCTTTCATCTTTTGGACCAATTCCATCTTCCCAGTGATAATTGGAGGCAAAGTTACCCCCCGGCCATCTTAACAGGGGACATTTTATACTCCGAACAGCCTTTAGTACATCTTTTCTAAATCCATTTTCATCAGACAAGGCTGAGTTTTCCTCATATATTCCCCCGTAAATACACCTCCCCAGATGCTCAACAAAGTGACCGTAAATATTGGGGTCTATTTTGCCGATCACTCTTTCTACGTCCACTCTAATTCTATAGCTTTCCCTCACTTTCCCCCCCTTTTTTGGTGTTTAGAATTTTTGTCCAAATAGATTTAAACAGTCCCCATTAACAATTGGTAAAAATCTTTCAAAAAGATTGCCCACATTTGATTCGTTTTCTCTCTAGTTTTTTCTCCTAGAAATTTCCATTTTTCCAAAAATTTAGCCCATTTTCCATCTATAAAATCGAGTTCTTAAATTGCTTTGCATATAAATGGCATTTCACAGTTCTTTCATCTAGCAAGAAATTTTTTGGGTCTTCTTTTTTACAGATATCCATGACCGAAGGACATCTTCCCGCAAACTTACATCCAACTCTAGCGAACTCCTTGGCTTCGAGTGTTGAGAGCTCGATCTTATCTTTCCATTTTTCTCCCAGTACTGGTTTCGGAACGGATTCCTTGAGAATTTTAGTGTAGGGATGCAGAGGTTCAGACAGGACCTTTTCAACAGGTCCCATTTCTACAAAGTTACCCCTAAGCATTATGGCTATTCGATCGCTAATGTAATATGCAGTAGCCAGATCGTGTGTTATATATATAATACTAACACCACTCTTTTCTTTAAGCTCCTTGAATAGATTAACTATAGACATCCGGAGCGAAGCATCCACCATCGAAACCGGCTCATCGGCAATTAAAAGAGAAGGCCTGGGTATGAGTGCTCTGGCTACGGAGACCCTTTGAAGCTGACCGCCTGAGAGCTCATGAGGGTACCTTCCCCGAACTTCCTGCAAAGAAAGCCCCACCGACCTTAAGGCATCATCCACAACCCCATCGGTACTCTCTCCGCTCTTGGCGATGCCATAGTTAACCGCCGTCGCGTAGAGGTATGTGTCAACTCGTTTCAGAGGATTAAAGGTCTCAAAGGGATTCTGGAAGATGGGCTGAACTCTCTCCATAAAGCGCATCCGCTCTTTCCGGTTTCTTATCGTCGTCACATCAGTGCCTCTGTAAAATATACTCCCATGAGTCAGTTCAATATCGTGAAGTATCAACCTGGCAAGGGTCGTTTTGCCGCTGCCGCTCTCACCAGCTAATGTGAAAATCTCTGGATTGGCGGATCCCATCTCAAAATAGACTTCATTAACAGCGGTTAACCTGGTTCCGGTTAATAAACCGCCTATGGAGAAAACCTTTGTTATATCTTTAACGGAAAGGAGTTTCTCGTTATTTACCATCACCGCTCTCCTTTGAGACAAGGAAACAGGCCACCTTGTGTCTATCCCCGACCTCAATTAGCGGTGGCACCTCTTCTCTACAGATACCCATTACCGAGGAGCACCTTGGATGGAACCTGCAGCCACTTGGCGGATTGGCAAGGTTAGGAGGAACCCCCGGGATACTTACTCTGTGTGATTTATCGCCAATCATAGGAAGGGAATCTATCAGATGTTGTGTGTAGGGATGCAGAGAATTTTCCAATATATCACCAGCCTTTGCTTCCTCAACGATTCTACCAGCGTACATTATGGCAATTCTATCGGCTATGTTTGCATGGACGGCCATATCGTGGGTGACCAGTATTATGGTGTTCTTCTGCTCCTTTTGTATCTCTTTGAGGAGCTGCAGGACACCCCTCTGCACGATTACGTCCAAAGCGGTGGTAGGCTCATCTGCAATGATGACACTGGGCTTGAAGATAGTAGCGAGAGCTATAGTTACCCTCTGCTTCATCCCTCCGGAAAGGTGATGGGGATATGCTTTCAGAACCTCCCTCGGCAGGCCAAGCTTTCCCAAATGATCCCTCATCTGCCTCATAAAATCGCCTTTTTTTTCGATTTTCTGATGAGCCTCCACAAAATCGCGGAAGGTCTTATATATCTTCCTTACCGGATTGAGAACACTCATGGAACCCTGCAGTATGCAAGAGATAGACTTCCATCTTATCTTCCTTAGCTCATCTTTCTGCAAAGACAAAATATCGAGACTTCCATTCCCAAAGTTATAAAGCACTTTACCGCCTACAACCGTTAAAGGGGGCTTTACTGCTCCGGAGAGGACCTTCATGAAAGTGGTCTTTCCACAGCTTGATTCCCCTGCAATCCCGAAGATTTCGTTCTCCTTTATCTCAACAGAAATACCATCGATCGCTCTAACGGTTCTCTTAGTCCCGTAAACATCTGTCATATAGTAGGCTTTTAAATTCTCTACCTTAAGTATCCCCATGGTTTAACTAACCCCCCATTCTCAGAAGTCTGGTTCTCGGATCGATGTATTGGTTAAGGCTTGCGAAGAGTAGGTAGAGACCTATAAATAGCAATGTACTGATTGCAATTGGAGCTGCTATCCACCACCATACGCCCGCAACCAGTGCCTGATGCTGGTTAGCCCAGTATATAGTGGTACCAATCGTTGGCGTATTAATATCTGAGAGTCCCAAAACGGCAAGCGATACCTCCAACCCCATGGACCACAGCATATTGTTTATCATGGTAGCAAATACTATAGGCATAACAAAGGGCAGGTGTTCTTTAAGAGTTATAGGGAGAGACTTCATACCAGAATAAACCGCGGTACGGGTAAACTCCCTCTCCTTCAAACTCAAGACTTGGGACCTAATCAACCTCGCATCCCACGCCCACCCGAGACAAGCCATTATCAAACTCAAGAGAAATAGGCTCATCTTTTCTTGAAAAATGAAGTTGAAGAGTATGAGCAGGGGAAGGATCGGTATAACAATAAAACTGTCGTTTATCGACATTAGAATTCTATCGCCGATGCCGCCTTTATAGCCTGCCGTTAACCCGACCAAAATTGATATGATCCGGGACAGCAGGGCTGTACTAATACCAAACAGAAGGGAATTCCTTATGGCAAATGTCATCTTCCAGAAGATGTCCTGCCCTCTGGAAGATGTTCCAAAGAAGTACTTTATAGAAGGCGATTGATCGCTTGGGACATCATAGGAGGAATCTGGGTCGTAAGGGGAAAAGAAGGAAAGGCTCGAAAAAATAATAATCCCTATAATAACGATGAAGGCAAAGCGAAACCTTCTATCATGTTCATACAGATTCTTTATAGTACTAATCATCTTCCGTCCTCCTTTATCGATGTCTGATTCTTGGATCGAAAAGCGGATAGGCAAGATCTATTATCAAAATGGCTAGTGCCACTCCTATAATCGAAAAGATAGCTATTCCTATTATCAGGCCGTAGTCACCCGAGAACACGGCGTTATAGGTTAGATACCCTAGTCCCGGATAACTGAAAACGTACTCTGTGATGAGGGCACCGTTGAAAATCATTCCCAGCTGCAGGGCGAGTCCCGTAACCTGGGGAAGCAGAGCGTTTCTCATAACGTATCGGAAGAGGATGTTACGGTTGGATACTCCTCCCATTTCAGCGTAGACGACGTAATCCTCGGAAACAATATTCGATACCAATGAGTTCATGCCTAAAAACCATGCTCCTCCACTAACTATCACAAGAGAAAGGGAGGGAAGAAACGCGTGCTTAAGGAGGCTGGTTATGAACCTCCAAGTGAAGGAAAAATGCACGCCGATAGCCAAACCGCCGCTTAAGGGGAAGATAGGTAAGATGTAAGCAAATAGTGCCAAAATGACAAATGCCATTATATAATAGGGAGTAGGACGGATGGCCATACAAAAGACACCCAAAGTACGCGCCCATCCTCGCTGACTGAAGTATCCAGCCAGTCCTCCAATTAGATTGCCAATAGCCCAAGCTATAAAGGCAGAGGTGAGCAGAAGACCGACCGTCCAGGGAAGTGACCGTCTGATTAAATCCATGACAGGGGTGGGAAAAGAGGAGTAGGATGGGCCAAGATCAGCTTTAAGTAGGCGCTTCCAGAAATTGAAGTACTGCTCAAAAATACCTCCTTCCAGTCCATATAACTCTGTTAGGGCCCGTCTTATTTCAGCCACAGCTTCTGGATGCGTATATTGTCCGCTCATGTTTGCAGTAGCGATGGCGGACTCGACGGGATCAGTGGGTGCCAACCTAGGTATAATAAAGGTTATAGTTATACCTATGAAGATAACCAACAAGCACTGCCCGACTCTCTGCAGACAATATCTAAAAAAAAAGCCGTGCTTCATACTTTTCTGTTCCTCGCTCTAATAACCTAGAAGGCCCCCTGCACCATGAGGTGCAGGGGGAAACATATCCTATTCTACTGTCTTCGGTCTTATCATTGTGAACATGTATTTGCTGTTAGCCCAATTGGGAACAGGGTTCGTGTAAGGATTCTCGAAAGTCGGGAAGCCTTCCCAGTAGTACTCATCGCAAACTGTGAACACGTTGTAGGACATAAGGGGGATGAGAGGCATCTCTTCAACACAGACTTTCACGTACTCCAATCCCAATTCGAGACACTTTGGGTCATTGAAGTCGAGTCCCTGTATCCCTTCAATTATGGTATCGAGTTCTGCATTCTTAAATCGCATCGGGTTTTTGAAGACTACAGGCTCTCCGGAAGGCTTATAGTAATCGGAGTGCCAGGATTCGAGAAACCAGAAGAGGTCGGGATGACCGCCCCAAGTCTCGATACACCAAGCCATGAAAGCGTCACCGTCACCATACGACATGGACTGCCACAGCAATTTGATGACTACGGGCTTAGCATCTATGCCAAACTTTCTCCACTGTTCTGCAATCATAGTGCCGCCTCTGGTCATGATTGGCCGCGCCGGGCCCTCGACGGCTATGGTGATCTTCCACGGTGTTCCATCTGGAAGCAGCCATTTGCCCGCTTTGTCCCTTGTGAAACCGTTTCTCAAAAGGAGCTTTTCGGCCACATCAGGGGCATGTTTCCACCACCCATAGCCCAATGCCTTCTTAATCTCGGCGGGGTCAGTAGGTACCTGACTTCCTATATCCCCCAGATCCTTTCTAGCTCGTTCCGCAATCCTGAGGGTTGCAGATGGATCGTAGGGATGAAAGGGTTTGCCGTCAATGTCAATATCGAGGGTGAAGTCCCCAAGCCACTCTTCCATGGAGTCGAAATACCAACTCAGGTAACCCCCGGTGGGAGGAACAGCAATAGCCGATATCGTTGCCGCTCCTTTATAGGAAGCCAGGGATACGTCAACAATATCAATCAGCAGAGTAAGAGCCCAGCGGACGTCCTTGATGTTGAGAGGGTACCTTTCATTATTGAGGATCAATGCAGGCAGAGTAGGATCGGGATGTGCCCATGGGAAGCCCTTGAACCAGCCTTTAGAAGTGGGATTCTTTTTAGCCAGAGTGATCATCCCCTCAGGAGCTATATCGTGGATAACGTCGAGATCGTGCTTTATCTGGGCCATAACCCTTTTATCACTAGGCCCGGGATTGATGTAGAGAGCGTATTTAGGCTGAGGCATTCCATACCTGGCCAGACTTGTCCTCTGCCAATCCTCTCTTCTCTCCCATAGAAACCAGTTTCCTGCTTTATCATAGTCCTTCAGGACATAGGGTCCCAAGCTGACAGGGGGATTGAAATTGAAAGCCACTGGATCCTCGACCTTTTCAAAAATGTGTTTTGGCATAATAAAACAGGCGCTCCAGCGGACGGTAAAAAGTCCGTGGAATCTGGAATTGGGTTTCTTCAGCTCAAAAACAACCGTGTAGTCATCCGTCTTGTAGACCTTGTCGACGAAAACTTCAAAATTTGCACCATAGGCTAGCACACCTGGATGAGCCATACAAGTCTCAACGGTGTAAACAAGGTCGTCCGCCGTAAATTCCACGCCATCACTCCAGTAGATTCCCCTTCGGAGTTTAGCGGTCATCTTGGTAAAGTCCTTGTTGTAAATAGGCTTTGTGGCCGCCAGAGAGTTATCCCAGGGAGTGCTTATACCCGCATCAGGGTCTATGTACCACAACGTGTCGAGGGCAAGCTGCTGTAGTCCTGTTGAATAAGTGGTCATCCCTGGTGCCCATCTATTGAAGTTATCTGGGTTCTCGCATCTACCTGTCGGGTTCTCAAGTATAAGAGTCTCGTGTCTGAGGACACCCGGCGCTACTTCAAGCATCTTTTCGGCTGCAAAAGCGGGTAGAACCGTCCACGTAGCAATGATACATACCACCATCACCAATAAAAATTTTCCCCTTAACTTACTCATCATTACATCCTCCTTTGGACATGGTTCATTCTTCTGTGGAAAGCCTCTAAAAGAGAAACTAACCTTTCCACACTTCTCTGTTACAAAGTTTTCCTTTGTTAGGAGCTAACAGCCTGCCTATCTTTCACCTCCCTCCTGGCCTTATTTTTAGCTTTTTCCTTTTTTTTAAACGAAGCACCTCGACTGCCTATTTATTGCACAAATGATGCAGTAAAATCACTCTAGTTCCAACCTCATCACAATATCCTGAGCATAATTACCGAAGCTGTTGCCAAATATATTCACTCCTCCAATATTCTTAGCATTCTCCTTAATCCCAATTTTGACCTTTATGGAGGTGTGATTTCTAATACCTAAATCGGATATTACCACATCGGACACTTTCACTCCATCTACAAAAAACCCAGTTTTGGTGACACTCCATCTTTTGAGAAGTCCATACTGAGATCCGGCTAACTTCCACCATTCTGGTGTTAGTTTTCCCCGCCTGTCTCCAAAATCGCCAGGGGAGGTCCAACTTCCTGTTTCTACACCATTTATCCATACTGTTATATCTGAGGGCCAGTCCTTACTAGTGCCGACAACTTCTGAGGATAATTCCATGCTTACCTCAAGCTTCTTCAATTCTTTATCAACAGGCAAATTGTTGGGGAATTTATATTCCACAAATCCTCTTTCAAACCATATTAAACTGGCTGTGGAGCGAGCGGGTTCATGAAAAGAGGCAGGCACATCCAAAAGACCAATAATTTTATCCTTTGAACATAAACCACAGGGAGGACTTACCTTGAAGTGTGTGTATAATCCCACTGGCATCTCTACCTCAATGATATTTTCTTGAGGTTCTCTTTTCATGCTGGGTAACTGAAATAATATTTCCTCATAACAGGGGGAACATAATTTTTGAGCCCCTTTCTTACCGGAGGCAATTTCTACTTTGACTAAGCCAGCTTCTTCTAAAAATTTGAGATTAGTTGATACAGTAGATTGAGGAATGTCCAGCTTTTCAGCGATATCGCTCACATTAAGTTTCTTATCTTTCAATAAATCCAATATATCCAGCCGGATTTTGGAGGCCAGAGATTTAATAATCGCATATGCATTTTCCCTGTCTTTGCTTACCTGAACAATTAGAAGTTTATCTTCCATTCTTAATGCGCTCCATTTTTATCACCAATATATCAATGTTATTGATACTCATCATCTTTTGTATTATTATAATAGAAATATTGAAAGTGTCAAGAGGGAAAAAGCGAGATTTGGTGAAAAGACAGGTATCTTTCGCATTTATGACTAGTTGACTTGCTAGAAGTCTGTTTTTTTATTCCTAGTAATCTCTCTAATTTAAGTATCAATTTTAGTGATACTTAACATATAGTGAGGTATTTGGCGTATTGGAAAGAAACTTGGATAGTAAGATAAGGATTATTTCAGTAAGGGATATGAACAAAAAAACAAGGGATGAAGAGCATGAACATCTGGACCCAAGCAGCAAGAACTCAAACTCTTTTTTTCGCGATATACTATATACGACATACGAGCTGTGCCTAGGCTACTTGATTTTCACTATAGACTCATCCAGTCTTCTCAAAGAAAAATTTCTTCTTCCCAGTTTTTCTTTTACTGTCTCAATCATTACTCCCTCATGACCAGCGAAAATCAATTTATCGTCGAAATCGAGGCTTCCATTTCTGTTAGAATCCTCATAGAGTATTAGAGTATGGCTAAACTCTTCCTCCTCCTCTCCTCGGCTCATAATAATGTCTCCTACTCTTAGAGTATTCTCTCCTGTTCCGATGCTGATAATTATGTCATTTCCCTCCTGGTCAATTAGCCTGTCATAGGAATCGGCAAGGAGTGTCAGCGAAGAATCACGCGCTTCTATCCGCAAAGGACCTATTAACAAGAAGTAGTACCTTTCATCTTTTATGTCCAGACCCATTGGGGTGGAAGTAAGCTTTTCTTGAGCGACCATGTTTCCTTGCAGGTTATAAGCCAGAATGTAGTTCTGGTAAGCTGGGATATAGATTCTGTCATTATTCACAGCTAAAGGCCCTGTAGGAACAAAAGGCTCATAAAGACCCTCGAGTTTGATCTCTCCTTTTTTCTCTCCTTGCTGATTGAAGATATAGACGCTCTCGGATTTCAAAAGGTAAATATCTTTATTTTCATCGATGCCAATTCCTGTAGGCCTGAGTTCTATTTGTTGAGAATACGACTGGTCTCCCATTTCAAGTACCTGCTCTATTTTGGGAGAAAAATATCTTATTAGGTTACCGTTCTCATCAAGGATTTCTATTCTCCGATTGAAGCTATCGTTTATTAGGTAAATCAGGTCATCCTGGGAAGAGAGAGCTATATCTAGATAGTTGGATAGGGGTTCTTGGATATCTTCAATGACCGTAATAAGTTCAAAGCTATTATTAAAGATTTTGATACTTCCCTTGCCGCACACATAAAATCTATCCTGCTGAAAAGCTATCCCCCGAGGGATCCAACCCCCAAAAATATCATTGATAGCGAACTGGAAAGTTCTCCCCTCTATAAGCGGTACGGTATATTCCCCTTGGGCAAATCGATTTGCCTTGATATATTTGAGTTTATCGTTTCCCATAGCTCGTAGAGCTGAGATGATTAAATCAGCACATTCTATGCCGATAGCGCTAGGCAGCTCCGATTGCTGTTTCTGCGGGTCATTGTCCCCTGTCTTATAATCTGCTCCCCACAGCCAGGGAACTCCTCTTAGGGCCTCTATATATCTAATCAGTTTATTTTCATTATTAGATGTTCTACTAATACAATGAACAGATGGCTTGATTCCTTTATAATAATCTTCCGCTAATATATAATTGGGATGCAATGGATCTAGTTGTCCGGGAGAGGATAGTAGCTTTCCCTCATAATTTACCTCGGCTCTGAATCTAGCCGTTCCTATCTCATTCTTCAGTCTAATGCTCCACCCAGTCTTGTCCAAAGAGCTCTGGGTATATTCAATGACAACATATTCGGCAAATTCACCTTCTTTGGGTCCTTCTGTAAAAACATTGGAATACCACTCATACTCTGACCTTGGATGGGACGGTTTCATCTTTGGCATTATTCCATACCACTCTATGTTAAGTTCTCCCCAGGCTATTTTATTCCATCTCTTAAGAGTTCCATCTTCAATCGAATATATCTTGCCGTCTATTGTTATTTTATCTGATATGGAGTCATCATTTCCCAGGTAGTAGTTTTTTTCTCTATCCTTTACTACCGCAAATAAATCTACTTTGTCCTGGTATTTAACTATTTTACTTGTGTTATCAGGAATATTACCAATAGTAGAAAGAATGATAAGTTCACCAAGGAGGGGTTTTTTCTGTAGGTTATTTTCTGAATTGGCAGTTACTTCGGCAGTACAGAAGAAAAAAGAGAGGATTAATAAACCAAAGCCTATATGCGAAAAGATGGTTTTTATAAGCTTAATTTTCACCTTACAATTTCTTTATTTTATCACACAGCAACGCTGCTTTTCTATTAATAACTAAGATTGCTTCACTGCATTGGTAATGACAGGCAGAGAACTATCAATGGACTTTGCCTATGGTTTTATCTTTTTTACTATACGCTATCCGCTATGGGCTAATTTTCTACCAGTGTCCGTGTTTTCTGAAGTAATCAAAAAGTCTTTCTATATCGGTGGGGGCTGATTTGAGAGCTAGAGTACCCACATAAATCAACACTGAAAATTGCCAGCAGTCTTCAGGACCCACCATCAAACCGCGATGAACATCCTCTCTTCTTTCCAGTTGTCTGGAAAAATGTGCAATTGCTTTATCCAGGGAACCTTCAAACACATCAATGGTATGGGTCTCATTGCTGTATTTGAGAGTTGGAAAAGAAACTCCGCGCATCAGTAAGAGCCTACCTACTTCATTTTCATCTATTTCATCGTCTTCAAAATCAAATCCTTCAAATTGAGGAAAGTTCCTCGGGAGAACAATTGTTGGTTTGTGGGCTACTACTTTACCCTTACGCACTACTGTATCTCCAATATTCACTATCGATTTTGCTAAAGATATATAGGAAAGATCAGTATTCTCAAAAACCAGAAGAGTACGCAGACGAGGTCTTAATATCTGTGTTTCTCTAACAGCTCTATCCCATTTTTCTTGTAAGTCCATATCATTCCTTCTTTTTCTGTCGTTGCCAGCCTGTCAAAGACAGGCGTGGCAATCCCCAGAGAAGCTCACAGCAGGATCAACAATCCCAATGAGATCGCTACGGTTGCTGCAACCTGGCGACGCTTCGCGGATTGTTTCAGGATTTCATCCCTGGCAATGATACGATGTTTACTGAGGATTTAGGTCAGTTTATTATAATAAACTGAATTGTCAAGAAGAACCTCAGGACGATTCCTCTCTATCGCTCGATATCCGCCTTGAATTACCTCTACTCGTCTTCTCGTTTCGGGAAAGACGTGAAACTCGTCACTTCGTTCCTCAAACAGCACGTCTTTCTTTTTCCTCAACTCGAAGACTCGTTAAGGTAGCGTCTATAAGGCTCCTTCAAGGAATGTCCTTCGGTGTCCAAGCTCTAGAACTGATATTGCATTTGATATAATCTGTAGTAAATCTCTTTTTTTCGCATAAGTTCTTGGTGAGTTCCTGATTCTCTGATTCTACCCCCATGCATTACTATTATCCGGTCTACCCCTTTGATAGTAGAAAGTCGGTGAGCAATGACAATGGAAGTTCTATGTTGGAGCAGTTTGGCTAAGGCGTCCTGGATGAGTATTTCCGTTTCTGTATCCACACTGGAGGTGGCTTCATCTAAAATCAAGATTTTGGGGTCAAAGACCAAAGCGCGGGCAAAAGATAGAAGCTGCTTCTGGCCTACTGATAATAAGCTACCCCGTTCACGTACGTCCTCCTGGTAGCCCTGAGGCAGTTCTTCAATGAACCTATCTGCATTGACATACTTGGCAGATTCTTCCACCTGTCTAAAACTTATTTTGTTCTCGCCCAGTTTGATATTATCTTCAATAGTACCTGAAAAAAGGAAGACATCTTGTTGCACTATTCCCAGGTAACGGCGCAGCTCTTTTTGCCTGAAATCTCTTATATCTCTTCCATCAATTAATATCTTCCCCTTTTGTGGGTCATAAAAACGGGCTAACAAGCTGATAATTGATGTTTTTCCTGCTCCAGTCGCTCCCACGATAGCTACTTTTTCTCCTGGTTGAACGCAGAAAGAAATGTCGCAGAGAACATCCTCTTTATCGTTGTAAGCAAACCATACGTCTTTGAATTCAATCTTTCCCTGGATTTTGCTTATGGATAAGGGCAGTTCTGGGTCCTTCACCTCTGCCTGAGTGTCCAATAGCTTGAATATTCGTTCTGAAGAAGCCATAGCTGATTGCATAATAGTATATTTTTCACTGAGGTCTCTTATGGGATGATAGAATCGTTCCACATATTGAATGAAAGCTACCAGTGCTCCAAAGGTGAGTGCTCCTTTGAGGATCTGGCCTCCACCATACCAGACAATCAGGGCAATGGCAACAGAACCAATGATTTCTACCAGAGGATGGAAAATAGCATGGTAGAAAATAGACTGCAAACAGGCTTCCAGATAGTGATAATTCAATTCCTTAAATTTACCAAAATTCTTCTTCTCTCGGTTGAATATCTGAATAATGGCCATCCCGACAATGCTCTCTTGCAGGAAGGCATTAATGCGGGCTATTCTTGTTCTAATAGCGCGATAAGATTTTCTCACCTTCTGGCGGAAGAGTATGGTGGCATAAATCAGTAAAGGTAGAACCGCAAAGCTCACCAAGGCTAGTCTGAAATCAAGCCATAGCATAACTATGACAATACCTACCAGGCTGAATATATCGCCAAATATGGCTATGACACCAGAGGTCAACATTTCATTTAAAACCTCTACGTCATTGGTGAGTCTGGTTATCAGTCTTCCCACTGGGTTTTTATCGAAAAAAGAGAGTGACATCTCTTGTAGATGAGAAAATAGTTTCATTCTCATGTCAAACATTACCTTCTGACCAACAAATTGCATGATATAAATTTGTAGATAGCGCAGGAAAAAAGTTATTATGAGCACAGCCAGGAATATGAGAGCAATACGGGATAAACCTGATATGTTCTGGGTAACTATATAACGGTCAATGGCAATTTTAGTAAGATAGGGACCTACCAGTTGTAAGGCCGAGATAAGTAAAAGTAAAATGATAGATATAATCACATATAGCTTATAAGGAACCAGGTATTTGAGCAATCGGCGCATTAAGCGAGCATCATACGCTTTTCCTACTATTTCTTCTTCTGCCTGATATTGATCCATAGATTGGCCTTCTAAGCTATTTTTTCTAATTCTTCCCGTAGCCGCTGCTGGCGGTACATATTAGTGTAAATACCCCGTTTAGCTACCAGCTCTTTATGGGTGCCTTGTTCTACAATTTCACCATCCTTAAGTACCAATATTAAATCAGCATCGTGAATAGTGGATATTCGGTGTGCTACCAGGATACAAGTTCTTCTTTTTCGGAATTTACCTAATTGCTTCAGAATTTTTTCCTCAGTGTGAACATCCACACTGGAGAAGGCATCATCAAGGATGAGAATCTTGGGCTCACGAATAATGGCTCGGGAAATAGCTGTTCTTTGCTTTTGACCCCCAGAAAGAGTTACTCCTCTCTCTCCTACTGGTGTTTCGTATCTTTGAGAAAACCTTTCAATCTCATCATCAAGGGCTGAGATACTCACGGCCCGTCTTAATTTTGCCTCATCAAAATCCTCTAATCCATAGATAATATTCTCCTTAAGGCTTTCTGAGAAAAGGAAAGTCTCCTGGGGAACATAACCAATATTTTTGCGCAGGACTTTAAGGGGTATAGTTTTAATCTCCATACCATCAATAGTAAGAGAACCTTGTCTTAGCTCCAGTAATCGGGGAATTAGATTAACCAGGGTGCTTTTGCCTGAACCGATGGGGCCTGTAATACCTATAGTTATCCCTTTAGGTATCTTCAAATTAATATTCTTCAATATAACCTTTTCGTCATAGGCAAAACTTACATTCTTAAATTCGATTTCTCCTTCAAGAACACTAATATCCTGCGTCTGTTCGCTATCTTTGATTTGCGGGACTTGCTCAAGTATTTCCAACAATCTACCCATGGAAGCAGAACCTCTTTGTACCAAATTGATCACCCAACCTAGAGCCATCATGGGCCAGGTAAGCATCATTAAGTATCCATTGAATTGTACCAGTTGCCCCAGGCTAATCCTTTCTGTGATAACCAGTCGCCCTCCCAGCCACAAAACAATTACCATTCCTATTCCGAAAATAAGCATAATAAAGGGAAAGAAGGGTCCCCATATTTTTACCAGGGACATATTTTTGTTCATGTACTCCTGATTCAATTGTCTGAATTTTCTTTTTTCGTTCTCCTCCTGAGCATGTGCTTTTACTACCCGTATCCCGCTTAGATTCTCTTGTACTCCTGCACTCATACTGGAGAATTGCTCCTGTACTTTTTTGAAACGATGAAATATTCTGGAACTAAAAATGGTAACAGTTATAGTCAGGACCGGCAGCGGTATAAGCGAATAAAGAGTCAGCTTGTAGTCAATTGTCAGCATCAGAGCAATAGCTGCCGTTCCCATGATTATTGTATTGAGTAAATTCCGAATACCCGGGCCCAGGAGCATTCGCACTGCTTTTAAGTCATTAGTAGCGCGAGCCATAATGTCTCCCGTCTTTATCTTGTGGAAATAGGATAAAGATAGCTTTTGTAGATGACTGAATAAATCATTGCGTAATTCATATTCAACCTGGAAAGCAACTCCCATTATTCTGCGAGTCATCAGATAGCGAAAAAATCCTCCCATAATGGAGATGCATGCTATTAACAGGGCATATAAGAGCAGCGTTTCCTTATTTATTACTGTCTGCAGGCCATCTATGGTGTAGCGCAGTACATAAGGGATTAAAAGAGCAAATAGATTGGTGCCTATAGAAAAAACAACTCCCCATATTAAGTCTCTCTTATGTCTTAGTAGGTAAGTTTTTAGTCTGGCAAGATTATTGTTTATTCTCATAGTAGTCAATAACTTTTCTATAATTTGTAGTTCTAATTGGGTTAAGTTTATCAAGAAAAAGATGGGTGTCAATCTATTTCTTGCTCACTATTGATCTGGAGAGATGGATAGAGTTGTCTGCTTAACAAATTCCTGTTCTGTGCTATATTGATGATGCGATATCACTCAAAATCAGGATGGGTTGTAAAAATAACTGAAGTTGAGAGGGGGAAGGAAATGACTCAGCTACACATAAAATCAAAACAAGAGTGTAAGTATGCTTTGGTTTCATTGGGAGAAGTTATGGTTAGATTGGACCCCAATGAGGGAAGGATAAGAACAGCGAGAACTTTTACTGTTAGGGAGGGCGGAGGGGAATACAATGCAGCCAGGGCTCTTAAAAAGGTATTTGGACTGAATACAGCCGTGGTAACGGCACTACCCGATTGTGAGGCAGGACATCTGTGTGAGGATCTAATGATGCAAGGTGGGGTTGATTTAAGTCACTTAGTCTGGCTTCCTTTTGATGGAGTGGGGAGAAAGACTCGCCTGGGATTAAATTGGACAGAGAAAGGCTATGGGGTAAGGAGTGCTAAGACAGAATATGACCGAGGCCACACATCAGCCTCCCAGTTGAAAAGAGGAGATATTGACTGGGGTAAAATATTCAAAGAAGAAGGAGCGCAGTGGTTTCATACAGGCGGTATTTATGCTGCTCTTTCTCAGACAACGCCCCAGGTGATTATTGAAGCTATGGAGGCTGCTCAAGCGGCAGGTACTATAGTCTCCTATGACCTTAATTATCGAGCTTCCCTCTGGAAAGCTATAGGAGGACAGAAAAAGGCCCAAGAAGTTAATCAGCGGATTGCTCCTTTGGTTGATGTAATGATGGGAAATGAAGAGGATTTCTCTGCCGCATTGGGCTTTAGAGTAAAGGGAGTAGAAATCAGTAAGAAGATGGATATTACTCAAACAGAAGGTTTCCAGAGAATGACTGAGGAGGCAGCTGATAAGTATCCTAATTTCAAAGCAATAGTAACTTCCTTAAGAAATGCAAAGACTGCCTTGATAAATGATTGGGGAGGCATTATTTATATAGAGGGAAAGTTCTACCAGGCAACTCCCAGGAAGAATCTGGAAGTTTATGATCGGGTGGGTATGGGAGATAGTTTTGCCTCAGGATTTATCTATGCTGTTTTGAACGGCAAGACTCCTCAAGAAGTCGTCGAATTTGCTGCTGCCCATGGTGCTCTGGCTGGAACCACCCCTGGTGACACCAGTATGGCAACATTAGCTGAAGTGACCAAAGAGATAGAACGAGCTCAAAAAGGCGGAGTGGCTAGAGCTGCCCGCTGAATAGAAATCCGTTGCTAGTTGCTCGGATCCCCTCTCCCCCAGTTTTGTTCATTGTTCGTTGTTCATTGACCTACTAGCTCGTTAGTTAGCTCGTTAATTTAGTTAAGTGGTTAATTTTTCCTTTATCCCACAGGGGAGAAAGTACTATTCACCAATTAACCACTCACCATTTACCATTTTATTGTTTTTTCTATCGATGAACTATGATTTTGTGCTTTTTCTTGTTTTTTTTGGATGAACTATGAACCATGAACTATGAACTAATTAAGAGAGGGATAGGGTGAGGGGAAAACGAGTATTCTAAATGCCAAGGCGGGACATGAATGAGGAGCGAGGAACTGAAAGGAAAAGTTTATTAAATCTGGAACCCCTATGGCCAGAAAAATACCTCCTAATAAAGAACAATTAGTGAGTTATGAGAACCGTAAGCCAATAATAATTGGTATTGCCGGCGGCTCAGCCTGTGGAAAGAATCGTATCGTCACGGCTCTAAGTGAAACTCTTTCCGGATCAATATTAAAGATAAAAATTGTTTGTATGGATGCCTATTTCAAAAAACCGCTTCCCAAATGTATAGCACCGTTTTCCGGGCGAGAATATGATGATTACAATCATCCTGAATCCGTAGATATAAAGGGATTGTTGGCTGATATCAAGCTTTTTCTTGAAAGCAAAGAATTTGATGTAATTATTATTGAAGGATTATTGGTTCTTCAAGACAATGACTTGCGCAAATTACTTGATCTCAAGGTATTTGTTGACGCTGATGCCGATGAGAGAATTGTCCGTCGGTTAAGACGTAATATGAGAAAACGGGGTTTAAGTTTTGATGAGATAGCTGATTATTATTTGGATTCCGTACGTTTTCGTCATCAAGAGTTTGTTCAGCTCTCTAAATGGTATGCTGATATTATTATGAATGGAAGTCAATGGAGCAATACCGCTATTGAACTGCTGGCAAACTGGATAAAATTTAGACTGAAAGATAGGAAAAGATGAAAAAATCCAAACCCTTCTAGAAGCAATTAAGCCTAAAAATTCAGGAATAACCGGAGGTCATAATCACCTTATTAAAACCGGATGGCCAGAGGTGCCTGGGCTATAAAGACCTCTTCAGGGGATTAAAGGGTCTGAAGATTAATTTTTCTTCTGGCAGTTTTCCACAGAAAAATGAACTACGTCTATAATTCTAATATACAAGAGGATGATAGGCGAAAATTTTACTAAAGTGAGGAGATAGGTAAATGAAAGTATCGCTTTACAGTGTTAGTTACGCAGGGTTGTGGTATGAGGGGGATGCCTTAAGCGTCGATGAATTAATCTTTCGAGCTAAAGAAAATGGTTTTGATGGAGTAGAGATAGATGCCAAGCGGCCGCATGGTTTTCCCCTGGATTTAGATGAAAAAGAGCGAAAGAGAATAAGAGATTTAGCTAGGTCAAGGGGAGTTGAGGTAATGGGAGTTGCTGGAAATAATAACTTTGTCAGCCCTTTTGCGGAAGACCGAGAAAATGAGCTTCTTGCGTTAAGTGAGCAGATAAGGCTTGCTCATGACCTAGAAGCAAAAGTTGTGAGGGTCTTTCTGGCTTGGCCAAGAATAACACGAATAGATGGAATAGGAAATTATGAAGTAGCTTGGAAATATGCAATTAGTGGTATTTTCCCAGGTCCAGATGTAACTACACGGCAGCAGTGGAAATGGGCAAAGGAGTGTCTAAAGGAAGGAGTTGAAATTGCAGAGAAATACGGGGTTACCCTTGCTCTTCAAAATCATCCCCCTTTCATTATGCATAAAGAAGATGGTTATTACGACATGTTAGACATGGTAAGAGAGGTAAATTCAGATTATTTAAAATGTTCCTTAGACTGTCCTCTTCTAAGATGCCAAGATGATGATTATATAACAAAAGCCGTAAAAGAAGTGGGGAGCCTCCAGGTTATCTCTCATTTTGGAGGAGAGTTTGAAAGAGATAATAGTGGAAAAGTAATTCAGGTCCCTATTAGAGGATTGGATATGAAATTGATAAATTACCCAACTTTTATAAAGGCTTTAAAAGAGGTTGGTTATAATGGATATTTTTCTTTTGAGTTTTGTCATCCGGTCTTGACAGAGGATCATGAATTAGCAGGGATTGAGAGGGTAAATGAGCAGGTTAAGTATGGCCTTGAGTATATAAAAAATCTAATTAGGTGAAGTTATTTTTGAATTAGGAAGTGATAGGCATTAAATGAAAGAATAAGCTTTAGCCTTTCCTCATCCCATGGAGACTGAGAAAGGAAGTGGTGAACATGTTAAGCATGTTCTAGAAATTATGCTAAAGGCTTATGAATCCGCTAAGACTGGACAAACACAGAGCTTGACTACAATTTTCTAAACATTTTATATCATTAGAAGGACGGGTAAGTTGTCCCCAAAGTAGTTTACGTGATATAGAGAGGTGGTTTTCAGAACAACTTTTTTAGCGAATATAATATGGAGGGCAGGGAATGTCAACGACGATTTTAGGGATAGTGGGTAGCCCAAGAAAAAATTCTAATACTGAGATTTTAGTAAAAGAAGCTCTAGGGGGTGCAAGAAATATTCCTGGAGTTTCTGTAGAAACAAAATTACTTCTTTTGCGCAAGAAGAACATACAATTATGTAAGGGGTGTAATGACATATGCTACTTTGGGGACAAACCTTGTCCTATTAAGGATGACATGGGGAAGATTCTGGATGAGCTCCTAAGAGTAGATGGGTATATTTTAGGAACGCCGACTTATTTCGGAGGGATGTCAGGCTTGATGAGAACTTTCATGGATAGAACAGTATCTATATTTGGAAAACTTAAATATAAAGTTGCAGGAATAATTTCAGTAGGAGGTGGGGAATTTGATGGTCAGGAGTTAGCTGCACAATCTATTAGAGTTTTTTGCCTTAATCATTCCATGATCCAAAATTGCTGGCATGTAAGTGCTACTGCTGCTAAACCAGGAGAAGTCATTAGACAAGTCGCTAAATTAGCTGAAGCTAGAAAATTAGGCCAAAATATAGTCAGACTTGTAGAAAAAATTAAAAAGTGAGATGAGTCTCAATCTAATATTTACTGCTATTTCGTGGGCCTCATCACAAACAAGACACTTTAGCCTAAAGCATTCATCCCCCTAAGGGGAAGATGGGCTATTTGTAGTTAAATTATTAATGGCATGTTATATATCAGCAGAAGAAGGGAAAAAACTTAAATTTCCACCCGAGGGACTTGAAGAATTTATACCCAAGGTTGCTAAGGGAACATGGAATCCACGGAATGGCATAAAAGTCGTACCTAAATGAGTAAAGTTAATTTAACATATATAAATGTGCAAGGTGAACTACCATTGGGATATTATAGCAAAATGTCATTTCTTCTTTGAAACTTATCTTGGTTAAAGTTTGGTACATAGGAGAGAAACTCACCAAGAGGACAGTTTGAGATAGGGCTGGTTTATTCTAAATCACGTGGTCTTCTGTGCAAAAGTGTGACATTTAGCAAAATCCTCCCATCTAAAATCCCTATTTTATCAGCATTCCAGTTAGGATATCCCAAAGACCTGTTTTTCTCAGAAAGTCAATGACTAACTCATTAGCTCCAAAATCACTTTCTACTACCTGGGTCTCTTCTCCATTAATAATAGCTTCCTCTATTTCTTTCTCATTCCTGAGCCATGCTTTAAGAGCTTTTTTCATTTTTTCCTACTCTCTTCAATTTTGTTTTGTCTCGCTTTGGAATACTTACTAAATCTTACTTACAGGAACTTTCGATTTCTCTGGACTTTAGGCCCTCCCTTGACAAAATTTTTTTTTGGTTTATAATGGAGTGTAGTGGTAAAAAGTGGTGCTAGGTGGAGATAGTCCGCTTAGTAGCGAGAGAGGGGATACAAGCAATGTTTATGGGAGAGTATCACCACTCAATAGATGATAAGAATAGATTAATT
>NJBQ01000131.1 GCA_005223095.1 Candidatus Aerophobetes bacterium Ae_b3a | reverse complement strand
GGGTCGGTAGCCAGGATAACTTCTCTAATCTTCCCTGGTTCAATTCGTTTCAAAAGACTCTTAATATTGATATCTTCAGGTCTTACCCCCTTAAGGGGAGAAATGGCTCCTCCCAATACATGGTATATTCCCTTGAATTTGCCCATTCTCTCTAAGAGAGATACATCTTCCGGACCTTCTACTACACAGAGGGTGGCTCTATCTCTTCTTTTATCCTGGCAGATACGGCAGGGGTCTTCTTCGGTAAAGTTTGCACAGATAGAACAGTACCTTACTTTCTCCTTAACTTCCTTAATGGATTCGGCCAGCCTAAGAGCTATTTCCTTGGGTTGCTTCAGGATGAAAAAAGAGAGCCGTTGAGCAGTCTTCTCACCTATTCCAGGGAGTTTATTGAATTCCCCGATTAATCTATTTACAGAATTTACTGAATACATAGAAGTTTAACCGAGCATCCCAGGAATATCTATTCCAGGAATATTTAGCCCTCCTGCAAGTCGCCCCATTCTTTCCTTGGTTAACTGCTGTGCTTTGAGCAGCGCTTTATTTACTGCTGCTAGAACAAGGTCTTCTAACATTTCTTTATCTTTTTCTTCTAGGAGCTTTTTCTCTATTTTTATATCAACGACTTCCAGCTTTCCGTTTATAGTTACCTCGACCATTCCTCCTCCACTGGAGCCGGTGACTTTTTCTTTGGCTATCTCTTTCTGTATTTTCTTCATATCTCCCTGCATTTTTTGAAATTGTCTTAATAGTTTTGCCATATCCATTATCATTAAGATTACCTCCTTGTTTTTCCCTCTACTATTTCTCCTTCAAAAATATCCATAGCTTTAGTTATAAGCTCACTCCACTCTGAACTAGAGGAAGATGTCTTTTTCGGTTTATCTTTTTGTTTACCTTTTTCTACAATATATTTAAGATGGAAAGGGTAAGATAAAAACTCTTTGATTGTCTCCTCTATCAGGTATAGATTGCTATTTCTGGTCAAGGTTTCCTGGTGAAATCCATTTTTTAAGCTCAGGGTAGCTAGATTTTTTTCTACCTTCAAAAGAGTAGCCTTTTGTAGCCAGGTACCCAGAGTCTTTTTCTTTTTACCTATCTCCTTTACTATTAAAGGCCACTTTTCAAAGAATTCATTGTCATTGCTTTCTTTCTCTTCCACTTCTTGTTTTACTGCCTTTGTCTCTTTAAGGGTGCGCTCTTTCTCCTTCTCTTCTTTTGTCAAATAAGTTTTAACTTCAGGTTTTTCTTTCTTTTCTGTTTCAGGCAGAGAGGATTTTAAGCTCAATCTTTGTTCCAGCTTTAGTATCTTTTGATAAATTTTCATTAATTCCGGTTCCCTGGAATTGGAGGTGTCTATATCAAAATCAGAAGAAAGTTCTACTAACAGCAATTCCAGGTCAATTTGTGGCTGAGAAGAAAAGGCAAGTTTCTGTCTGGTCTGCGAAAGTAAATCCATGAAATGAACTAGTTGGGCTAGGGTAAAGAGAGAAGATTGTTTTTCTGCTTCTTTTTTTTCTGAAGGAGAAAGAAATAGAAAACTATTTCCTCCCATTTTAAGAATTACTAAATCCCTGAACCACTTTCGCCATCCTCTAATAAGCCAGTTTGGATCTCTTCCTTCCTCCAGTAATTGATCAATTAATTCTATATTAGCCAAAGGATTTTTTTCTAATATATTTTGTGTAAGTTGGAATATATATCTTTTTTCCACTATTCCCAGAATGTCAACTACATCTTTTTCCGTTATTTCTCCCTCAGCATAAGAAACAGTCTGGTCAAGAATTTTTTCTCCATCTCGCATACTGTTTTCCGCTTCTTCAGCAATTAGAGTAAGAGCTTCTTTGTTTGTAGAAATTTTCTCTTTTTCTACTATTTGCTGTAAGCGAGTCAGTATCTTAGGGGTAGGTATTTTTCTGAAGTCAAATCTCTGGCAGCGAGAAATAATAGTAGGAAGAAGTTTGTGAGGGTCAGTGGTAGCAAATATAAAAATTATATAAGGAGGTGGCTCTTCCAGAATTTTAAGAAGAGCATTAAAAGCAGGATTGGTGAGCATATGAACCTCATCTATAATATAGATTTTGAACCTGGCCTTAGCCGGAGAAAATCTTGCTTTTTCCCGCAACTCCCTTATCTCATCAATTCCTCGGTTGGATGCGCCATCTATTTCCAGAACATCTAATGACTCACTCCTCACTATTTCCTGACAGTTGTCACATTGATTGCAGGGAGAGATTGTGGGGCCATTTTTGCAGTTTAAGGCTTTGGCAAGAATTCGTGCCGTGGAGGTCTTTCCTGTTCCTCTCATTCCGGTAAATAGATAAGCATGAGCTATACGTTCCAGAGATATGGCATTTTTCAAAGTGCGTACTATATGGTCCTGTCCTACAATTTCCTCAAATAGCTGAGGTCGCCACTTTCTGGATAAGACTTGATAGGCCATAACTTAGCTCCCTTTTCCGTATCTCTTACATTTTACCTTAGAAGTGCCGAATGTCAATTAGAAAAATTGACAAATGCTGAGGTCTGGAGTAGATTAAATGTACCAAACGTACCCATAGGAATTCCAACCAAAGACATATAGAGTCTGTGCACTCCTATGGTAGGTCCGATAAATATAATTGATAGCCAACATAAGATTGGGGGGTAGAAATGGGTGAAAATTGTGGTATTTTTGGGGTTTATTCTCCCATGAGTTGTAGTTATTGCATAAAAATGGGAACCCATGCCTTGCAACACCGCGGCGAACAATATGGTGGTATAGCTACATATAATAAGAATAAAAACAGTCTACAACTGATTACCAAGCCGCAACATGTCGAGCATAGTTTCACCAAAGAACTATTAGAAAAACTTGAGGGGAATCTAGGGATAGGTCATGCAAGTGCAAAAGATCCCCAGCCTTTTTTCGCAGATTGTAAAATAGGCAAATTCGCATTGGCATATAATGGGAACATAATCAATGCCCAGGAACTAAGAGAAGAATTATGGAGCCAAGGCCATTCCTTTTTTACAGACCATGATGTTGAGATTTTGACAAAATTAGTAGCGCAAGGAAAAGATTTCCTGGAGGGCATTTCACGATTAACAGAAAAAGTCAAAGGTTCTTTTTCTTTAGTAGTGTTAACTGAAGATGGGGTATATGCTGTCAGAGACCCCTTTGCACGTAAGCCACTTATCATAGGTGAAAATAAGGGAGAATATGCGGTCGCTTCTGAATCGCGTGCACTTAATTATACCGGGTTGAATGCAAACATAAGGGATTTAGAGGCGGGAGAGATTATCTTAATAAACAAGGATGGCTTCAACACGGTCAAGAGATTAGAAAGTAAAAAAAAGGCGCATTGTATATTTGAATGGGGTTATATAGCTAGTATAGATTCTGTTATGGAGGGGATTCCAATTATTACAGCAAGAAATAACGCGGGGAGAGCTTTAGCAAGGAACGACAACGTAGGAGCTGATTTAGTTGCAGCAGTCCCACTTTCAGGCATTGGTCATGCACTGGGTTATCAGGAGGAATCTGGCTTAATCTATAAATATGTTTTCCTTATAGATAGATTCCTGGGAAGAAGTTATACCCCACCTGATCAAAAAACTAGAGATGAAATAGCAAGAAGAAAACTCTCAACAATTAATGAAGTCATAAAAGGAAAAAGGATAATTTTGGTTGATGATTCTATTGTTAGGGGGACCCAGATAAGGAACAAAGTCAGAGAGCTAAAAGAGGCTGGAGCAAGAGAAGTGCATGTGAGAATTTCTTGTCCTCCATTAGAAGCGCCATGTCCCTATGATAGAGCTACAAGGTCGTACGAAGAACTGGCAACAAAGAATTTTACAAGAGAAGGCCTGAAAAAATACATTGACGCGGATTCTCTAAAATACAATACCTTAGACGACTTTGTAGATGCAGTAATAAAAAATTCTAAACTAACAAGATCAGACCTGTGTTTAGCCTGCTTTTGTGAGCCAGTAATGCAATAGACGGGATAAATCTGAATATTCTTAGTATTGTTCTATTCCCTTTTGTATCTTTTTCCGGGCTATCGGCTACAGGAAGGTCCTTAACAGATTGAAAATTTACCAGGAGATTTCGTACTATGAAGCACTATCAATATTTTCTTCCCAGAACAAACCTGATCTTCGGTGAAGGTTCCTTGAGAGAGCTGGGCATTGAGGTAAAGAAATTAGGAAAGAGGGCTCTCTTAGTCACCGGGGCAAAGAGCATGCAAAGACTTGGCTTCTTGGAAAAAACGCTTGACTCTCTCAAAAAGGAGGGTTTAGAGGTAGCCCGTTATTCTGGGGTGGCTCCGAATCCAACCATGAAGGTAGTTAATTGCGGGGCAGAGAAAGCTCTTGCTAACGGTTGTGATGTAGTTGTGGCATTAGGGGGAGGCTCGGTAATGGATACGGCAAAGAATATTGCCGTTGTCGTGGGACACTTTGAAAAAGAGCTGGTCTCCATTTGGGAATTCTCCGGATTGGGTTGTAAGACGCGCGAGGTAACCGCAAAAACCTTGCCTATTGTTGCCATCACATCTACTTCTGGAACCGGCAGTCATGTAAATAGGTTTGCGGTAGTTACTAATGAAAAAACCAAGGAGAAAACCGGAATTAAGAGTCCTTTTATGTATCCCAGGCTTTCCCTGACCGACCTTGATATATTATGCTCCATGCCTCCCAGCCTGACAGCAAGAACAGGTTTTGACGTCTTGTCTCATGTAATGGAATGTTTTGTCTCCAAGGAAGGTAACTCACTTGCCGGACTCCACTGCTTAAAAGCCATGCAGATTGTCTTCCGTTATCTATCTCAAGCCTACAATGAGGGAAATAATATCAAGGCAAGAGAAGCAATGGCCCTGGCAGATATTCTTGCCGGGTGGGCTTTAACTACCTCTAGAGTAATCCTTCCCCACGCTCTAAGTCATGCGGTAAGTGCCTTCTACCCCAAAGCCGAACACGGCCTGGTCCTTGCTGCCTTGACTCCCCAAATTATGCGATTCAATATTGATAGAGGAGATGAGGAGGTAATAGAAAAACACTGTGAAATTGCCAAAATGGCCGGAGAAAGAATTATGTCTTCTACTAAGAAAGAAGCTTTCAAAAGCGTGGATGTTGTCGAGAGGCTTCTGAAAAAGCTTAAACTTAATGTGACCCTCCAAGATATCGGGGTTGAGGAAGAGAGCCTTAAGGGAATGGTTGAAAGTAGTCTTACGGCAATGAAGGGACCAATAGAGGCTAATCCTGTTTCAGTAACAAGAAAAGAGATTCTTTGCTTATTCAGAGGTGCTATGAAATAGCGGCTATCTACGCCCGAATGAAGTACTTAGTAGCCGTTGTATGCACCGGCAACAGTTAAAACCTTATATCTGATAAAAAATATAAAAAAAGGGCAACATCCAGAATCGAGAATGAGATATGAAATAGACAAAAAAACTAAGGAAAGTCTTTCGTGAGATTAAGGAAGAGCAATTAATAGAGGTATAAGCTTCAATTCTTTGCTTTTGTCAAAACTCCAACCTTTCGACCGCTCCCCTCAAGTAACCCTGACTCAAATGAGAGTATATCAAACAGTTGAGATATCCTAATAGCCTGGTAATTTTGACACAGTGGCCAGATCCATCCCTGCCATAGTCAGGTGAGAAGCGAAGGTATGCCTGGTGGAGATGGGGGGATTCTC
>NJBQ01000002.1 GCA_005223095.1 Candidatus Aerophobetes bacterium Ae_b3a | reverse complement strand
CAGATGAATTTGGAGCCAGGAGAGTTCAGGGTAATTCCTTCAGAAAGGATAGATAAGTTTTACCTCACTACCCATAACATTCCTCTTTCGCTGCTCATTTCTTATTTAGATAAGTGGGTGGGCAAGACCATTCTTATTGGTATCCAGCCTGAGAGGATGGAGGATTTCCAAAGAATAAGCAAGAGACTCCAGGATAGTGCCAGGAACATCATTGAGATTCTCAAAAAGAAGAAATTTCAGGAGCTAAGAGAACTTTCTTAGGTTATGGCTTATTTTGGCGAGCAAAGCAAGGCTGGTGAAACAAGGTGCTGAGCTTGACAGAATGAAAGGGCTAGCTATAATATCCCTGAACACTAGTCTATATTTTCCTCTCTTTTATTGGGGAATATTTGATGAGCGGGAGTACTGCAAAGGCAGTAAGAAATAGGTTGAAATGACAGGAATAGTTCTTGCTGGAGGGAAAAGCCAGCGGATGGGAGAGGGAAAAGCTTCGCTCAAGATTGGCGGAAAACAGGTTATAGAGTTAATTTTAGAAAAACTAAGAGTTACCTTTGATAATGTGCTTATCGTAGGTAACTCTAATTTTATTTATCCACTTTCCCAGGTGAGAGTGTTAGCCGATGCTATTTTAGGAAAAGGGCCGCTAGGAGGGATCTACACAGGACTTTTAAACTCAAAAAGTGAGTATAATTTTTTTTGCGCTTGTGATATGCCCTTTTTAAATGTAGATTTACTTAAATTCATAATCTCAGAAATCGATGGTAGTGATGCTGTTATTCCCATGGTGAGAGGTTTTGTCGAACCTTTGCATGCTATTTATTCCAAAAAGTGTCTCCCGGCGATAAAAAACTGTCTGGAGAGTGAGGACTTAAGAATAAAGAGTTTCTTTTGTAAAGTTAAATGTAAGTATATTCCAGAAAATAAGATAAAAAGATATGACCCTTCCCTCCTCTCTTTTCTTAACTTAAATACTCCCCAGGCAGTAGAATTAATAAAAGGTCTGTCGCCAGGTTGACAAGACAAGCCTTTATTGTTTAAAAAATAAGAGCTGTAAAAGCTAAAAGGAGTTCTAGTTTAATTTAGAATGTCGAGGGAGATGGCTTAAGATGAAAAAGTTATTCTTATTATGGACTGTATTGGGGGGTTTTGCTTTAGGTGCAGTCTTTTTTAACAGCGCAGAGGCAAAAGGAAAAGTTGACCTGAAGCTGGAGAAGTTTGATGGTGGGTTTTTCTCAATTGAAAAACCAAAGGGGTGGGAAGTGGTTACTGCTGGTTCCTGCGCTGATTTCGCTTTTTTGATGTATGATCCTGGTGAACCCTTAAGACAGGTTTTCTATTTTGGCGAAGTTGGTCCAGTTTATATGAGTGAGCAGCAAAAGCAAATTGATTATCAATATATGAAGATGGGTGGTTATCCAGTTCTTTGGTTTGAAATGCCTGTAGTTAATCCTCTTACCCCCAGTAATTTCCTTTGCCAATTTCATCTTATTGCTCGAACTGAAATAGCCCAGATGTTTATGCCTCAATGTCCCAGGTTAGAAAATTTTCAAGTTATTTCTGCACTTCCTCAGCAAAATCCAATTGGTGCTGGTGAAACAGAACTGGTAAGAGCATTGTTTATCAAAGAGGGAAAGTTAGGAGAAGGTTTATTTTTGGTCACCGTAGCTCCTCTTTTGCCTTTTATCAGCCAGCCCTCAGGAGAAATTGCTTATGGATTTGCTATGATTGGAATAAGTGCCCCCAAAGGTGAGTTTTCTTCCATAGAAAGCACTTTAGTGAAATCGGTTAAGAGCTTTACTATAAGCAGGTCTTATGTTAACAACTGCCTGAAACAACAGGCAAGTACCTATGAGGGAATCCTCAAGGCAGGAAAAACCTTGAGCGAAAGCTCAGATATTATTATTAAGGGGTGGGAAAATCGAAATAAAGTAGATGATATTCTCTCGGAAAAGTGGAGTGATACAATTCTGGGAAAGGAACGATTATATAATCCCGAGACAGGAGAGGTGTACGAGTTTGAGAATGGCTTTTATGATAAGTATAATCTTGACCGCAATAAATATGAGATGAACAATTTGCAGCCTTTGCCAAATGATGACTATGAGCTCTGGATGGAAGTTCCCCTGGATGGATACAGACATCTTGAGTAGCCGATAAAATACTTAAAGGAAAATAATTATGCTGGAAGATAAGGCAGAAAACAAAACTGTTTTTAGTAGAATCGGCAAGAGATGGAGAAAAAGCATAGACAGAGTTAAGGAATATGAGATTAGAGAAGATGAGCAAACAATTGACAGAGAATTTATTCCTTCTTTCCTCTTTAGCTTAGAATACCAGAAGGCGCAAGAGCTAAAAGGAAGACTGCTGGAGAAATATAAAGGGGTGTTACTAGAGGAGGCAATTCAAGGAGAAAGGTTGAGGACAGAAGAGGGTAGTTGTTTTCACATAGAAAATCAAGAAAAAATAAATATAAACATTATTAATCCAGAGAAGGCAAAAGAGAAGATTCTGTCCAACTTAAAATTGATTTATGGGATAGGAGGGGCAACAGAATATTTTCTAAAAAAAGAAGGATATAGAACAATTGAGGACCTCAGGCAACATCCCCGTTTTGGCCTGGAGGGCACCAGGTTTCTGAAGACTATTAATGACAATAGGAGTGAAGTCATTAATTGGATTGGAAGGTGGTTTCCTAAATCCCATCCTTTAATGCTCTGCGCCTCTGGTCTCTGGAAAAAAGAGGATTTTATCATCTTAGATATAGAAACAATGGGCTTCTTTGGCAGGCCAATTATATTGTTGGGTGTAGCACAAGTATCTGCTAATTATATATCAACACATCAGTATTTCTTACAGAACATCAAGGAAGAAGTAGCGGCTCTGAGAGGGTTTCTATCCCATATAAACAAAAATAATGTCTTCTTAACTTTTAATGGACGTACTTTCGATATACCCTACATAGAAGAAAGATTAGCTTACTATAGAATGAAAGGCGAGCTTGGGAACGCACATTTTGATATGCTTCACTTCTCTCGGCGAGCCTGGAAGAAAGAGCTGCCCAATTGCAGATTAACGACCTTAGAAAAGTATTTATTTGGCATAGAAAGAAAAGATGATGTGCCCAGTGCCTTAGTTCCAGAATTCTATGAGACATATCTCAGGAGCAAAAATATAGGTCCTTTAATTCCCATAATCGAGCATAACCAACAGGACTTAATCACCCTTGCTAATATCTTTTCCAGGTTACATAAAGAATGGCAATAAGAATAGAAGAAGTAATAGAGACTCTTAAGAAGAGCCTTCGTCATCGGGATCGAGTGGAGCATATAGAAATTCTATCCTCACAAAATCCCATCTATGGAAAACTGAGGAAAGATTTCCCTGCTAATATCAGGAATTATCTTTCAAGAAAAGCCATTAAGCTCTATGAACATCAATGTGAAGCTACAGAAAATTTGAGAGCAGGAAAGAATATTATTATCACCACCCCAACCGCCTCAGGGAAAACACTTGCTTTTAACCTTCCTGTTTTTGAAAGATTACATCAGGATAAAGAGGCTACTGCCCTTTATCTATATCCTAGCAAGGCTCTTTCCCAGGATCAACTGAAAGTAATAAAGGAGCTGGAAACCATCGGCACCATAAAAACTGACTCTGCCATCTATGATGGGGATACACCCTCCTATAAAAGGCAAAGAATCAGAGACAGCTCAAGAATAATAATAAGTAATCCTTATGAGCTTCATCAGATTCTACCCTGGCATTACCGCTGGCAGAAATTCTTGAGAAACTTGAATTTTATAGTCATAGATGAGGCACACCGATATAGAGGTATCTTTGGCTCAAGTGTAGCATTTTTGATAAGAAGACTGCAAAGGATATGTAAGTTTTATGGTTCCTCTCCTCAGTTTGTTTTGTCCACAGCTACCCTGGCCAATCCACTCGAGTTCAGTGAAAAGCTAACCGGACTTGACTTTGAGCTAATTTCTTCTGATGGCTCACCTAAGGGTAAGAAGTATTTCATCTTCTATAATCCTTATTTTGACGGCATAGGTACCCTTTCTACCCACCGGGAGAGTATGGATTTGTTTTTATTCTTTATAAAAAAGAATCTACAGACTTTGTGTTTTGCTCTTTCCAGAAAAATGGCAGAATCGATTGCCTCACAATCAAAGAAGAAACTGAAAGAATCAGAAAGATATCTTGCCAGTAAAATTGCTGCCTATAGAGCAGGTTATCTACCGGAAGAGAGAAGGGAGATAGAGAATAGACTCAAGAAGGGGACCTTGAGAGGCATAACCTCTACTAATGCTTTGGAATTAGGAATAGATGTTGGTTCATTGGATGCGGTCATAATTTCAGGTTATCCGGGGACTATTATCTCGACCTGGCAGCAAGCAGGGAGAGCGGGCAGGGGGATTGGGGAATCTGTTGCTGTTTTAGTTGCTTTTCAGAATCCCTTGGATCAGTACTTTATGAAGCATCCCCAGGTATTTTTTGACAAGTCTCATGAAGAGGCAGTAATTGATTTATCTAATCCTTATATAGTATCTGGGCACCTGATGTGTGCTGCATCGGAACTGCCTATTCAATTGGAAGAGGATGGAATATATTGGGAAGAGAATGTGGAGGATATCCTGAAAGCATTGGAAAGAGAGAATTTACTTCAGCAAACGCCCCATGGTTGGGTCTATTCAGGAAAAGGAAGAGCTGTTGATGCAGTCAGTTTGGACAATATTTCCTCTGAGACTTTCAAAGTTATCAAGCAGGGAAAATTATTAGAGACAATGGACCGAGCACAGGCCTATAGAGAAGCGTATAAAGGGGCAGTTTTGTTGCATCAAGGAGAAACCTACCTGGTAAATGATTTTGATTTAAAGAACTTAATCATTCAAATTGAAAGGAAAAATGTGGATTACTACACCCAGGTTATGGACATTGCCGATATAGAGGTTTTAGAGGAAATCAAAAGAAAGAAGATTAATGAATTCACCGTATCCTCAGGAGATGTGGAAGTAACCGAAAAGTACATTAAATATAAAATAATGAAATACGACAGGGTTCTAAGCACCGAGAATCTAAACCTACCTCCTCTAAGTTTTAAGACAATGGGTATGTGGCTCACAATCCCAGAGAATATAAGAAAGAAAATTGAAGCCAGGAGGTTAGATTTCGCTGGTGGTCTGCACGGCCTGGAGCATGCCTTAATTGCAATAATGCCTTTTCATGTTATGTGCGACCGATGGGATATTGGAGGTGTATCGGTGCCCAGTTATCCACCTGCTGATGGTTCAAAGGTTTTCCTCTATGATGGATTTGAAGGTGGAATTGGACTGACGGAAAAAGCTTTCCAGTTGACCGATAATATATTCAAAATGACCTATGAACTGGTGAGAGACTGTCAATGTGAAGAAGGCTGTCCTGCCTGCATATATTCCCCTAAATGTGGAAGTGGAAACAGGCCTTTAGATAAAGAGGCAACGAAAATGATATTGCGAGAATTGATATGAATGGGCGATAAAATCGTGAATAGGAACTTTTCCTGGAAGTTCGTCACTCGTATTCCCTATCCGCAACACCCTATTGTCGCTGTCAAGACCTTGGCAAGAATTAGTCCCAAATTGAGCCCAAGGCCTTGTTAATAAAAACTTAGAACGTTAAGGTTGCATAAGGCTTTAGTAAAGGATCTTCGATAAAATACCTCTAATTCCGAAAATTAGACAAACTTCAGAAAAAGTAAATGCAGGAGGAAATATTATGGCGAAAAAAGAGAGCGTTATTTATCCGTACATTCCGAATTCTGTCCCGGAAATAAAGGAAGAAATGTTGAAAGAGATTGGAATCAAAGAAGCTGAAACACTCTATGGAGAAATCCCGAATAATCTTAGATTCAAGCGGAAATTGAACCTTCCAAAACCCATTCTGGCAGAGTGGGAATTAAAAAGACATGTGATGGACATACTTGGCAAGAACAAGACATGCGAGGAGAATTTGAACTTTTTGGGTGGTGGCTGCTGGCAGCATTATGTTCCAGCAGTTTGTGATGAGATTGCTTCACGGTCAGAATTCTTGACGGCATACGCAGGTGAAGTGTATCCGGATTTAGGAAAGTACCAGGCATTCTTTGAATTCCAGAGTGAGATAGGTGAGCTGGTTGGCATGGATGTAGTGAGTTTACCTACTTACAGTTGGGGGTGTGCTGCTGGCAACGCTGTTCGTATGGCATCAAGGATGACCGCTAGAAACGAGGTACTGCTTCCCGAGACCATTAGCCCTGAGAGATTGGCAATAATAAGAACTTTCTGTAAGTCTGCGGTGAGGAAAGCCCGCATAGATGTCAGACTGATTAGTTATGATTCTAAGACTGGCTTGCTTGATCTTGAAAGTTTGGAGAACGAGATCTCATCTAAGACGGCGGCAGTTTACATTGAGAACCCATCCTATCTTGGATTTATTGAGTCTCAATCTGAAAGAATTTCCAAGATAGCACACGACAATGGGGCAATGAGCATAGTAGGCGTTGATCCCATTTCGCTTGGTGTAGTAGCTCCACCAGCGGATTACGGAGCAGACATAGTGGTTGGCACTGCACAGACCCTTGGAATACATATGAATTGTGGTGGTGGTGGTATTGGATTCATTGCCAGCAGGGATGAAGAAAAGTATGTGGCAGAATATCCATCTCTTTTGATAAGCATAAGCAATACCGTCCAGGAAGGAGAATATGGATTTGGCATATGCGCCTACCAGAGAACCTCATATGCATCAAGAGATAAAGCTAAGGACTGGGTAGGAACTACTACGGGTTTATGGACTATAGTTGCTGCCGTATACATGGCGTTAATGGGACCCTGCGGTTTCAAAGAAATTGGCCAGACCATTATACAAAAAGCGCATTACGCAATTAAGCTATTATCCGAGATAGGGGGCATCAGCCTTCCCTTCTCCTCTAATAGTTTCAAAGAGTTTATTGTGAACTTTGATGGAGCAGGGATGAGTGTCACAGATGTAAACAAAGCGCTTTTGTCCCATAGCATACATGGAGGGAAAGACATTTCTAGGGAGTTCCCTGAACTGGGAAATAGCGCACTATACTGCATTACAGAGATACACAGTAGGCAAGATATCGAAAATCTGGTAAGTGCGTTAAAGGAGATACTCAAATGAAAAGTCAAGTAAAACTAAGAAAATACCATGCTCCTGTTTGGAGTGAGCCGATTATCATGGAGATGAGTCACAGAGGAGAAAGAGGAATCCTTATACCAATAGCTGAAGACGAAATAAAGACAGCGATTGGTGATGCTGAATCTTATGTACCAGAAGAGATGCAACGCAAGGAACTGCCGAAACTTCCAGAGCTTTCTCAGCCACAGGTTCTAAGACATTACGAGCATCTTGCGCAGGAGACGCTTGGAATGGAAGAGAATATTGATATAAGTCAAGGAACCTGCACCATGAAATATAGTCCCAAAGTTAATGAGATTCTGGCCAGAACGCCTCAGATAGCTGATATACATCCCCTTCAAGATGAAGATACAATCCAAGGCGTTCTCCAGATAATATATCAACTCGATCTTTTCTTAAGAGAGATTTCCGGCATGGATCAGTTTACTTTTCAGGCTGGAGGAGGGGCTCATGCTACATATATCAATGCTTGCGTACTTAGAGCTTATCACGATGCTAATGGAGAGCTAGGCGAGAGAAATGAGGTAATTACTACGGTTTTTTCACATCCTTGTGATGCTGCGACTCCAAATACAGCTGGTTTTAAGGTTATAACGCTAATGCCCGATGCCAATGGATATCCTGATATTGAGGCTCTTAGAGCTGCTTGTTCCAAACACACTGCTGGATTAATGATGACCAATCCGGAAGACACAGGTATCTACAACCCCAGAGTTGAAGAATATGTGAAGGCTGTTCATGATGTGGGTGGGCTATGTTTTTATGATCAGGCTAATCTCAATGGCATAATGGGTGTGGCAAGAGCTAGGGAAGCGGGGTTCGATGCATGCCATTTCAACTTGCATAAAACCTTCTCATCTCCACACGGGTGCATGGGGCCGGCTTGTGGAGCCTATGGAGTGAGAAACAAACTTGCAAAATTTTTACCAACTCCTCTGATAGGATTTGATGGGAAAAAATATCATTTAGATTACGACAGACCCGATAGCTTGGGGAAGGTACGTGAATTCTTTGGAAACGTTCAGGTTCTCCTCAGGACGTATGCCTGGATAATGAGTATGGGTGCAGATGGTCTGTTAGAGGCAGCCCATGTATCGGTAATAAACAACAACTATCTTTCAAAGTTGCTCATGGCAATACCCGGGGTAACAAAGCGTTATGCCGAGGACAAAATTAGGTTAGACCAGGTCAGATTTAGCTGGGAAAAACTGGAAAAAGATACTGGCTGTGGAACGTTGGATGTGCAAAAAAGGATGATAGATTTTGGTGTGCAATCCTACCATACGAGTCATCATCCCTGGATAGTCCGGGAGCCCTTCACGCCTGAACCGTGCGAAACATATTCTAAGGAAGATTGTGACTATTGGGCTGCAGTGCTCAGGCAAGTATCCTGGGAGGCATACACGAACCCTAAAATAGTCAAAACGGCACCTCACAACGCAGCAATACATGCGATAAACAGGGACGTATTGGATGACCCTAAGAGATGGGCCATGACCTGGAGTGCATATTTGAAAAAGGTAGACAACAATAGGTAGCTGACAGAAGAAGAGAGTAGGGGCCTTTAGGGACGAAGGAATCTTATCAAGGGAAAGAAGCGATTTAAATAGAGACGTTTTCAGAGGCAGAGTGATTTTGAAGGCTACAAGGGAATCCTGAATTGACAAGACAGCCATATATCGAGGGGAGTGGTTAGACATTATTTGAAAGGGAAGCTGTAGCAGGAGTATGAGTAAGAAACTCGGTTTTATTGTAAATCCTATTGCTGGAATGGGAGGTAGGGTTGGTCTTAAAGGAACCGATGGGCAGATGATACTTGAGAAAGCAAGGCAATTGGGCGCCGTACCAGAATCACCAAGGCGGTCAGCTATTGCGCTCAAGAGAATCATTTGCATTAAAGAGAACATCGAGCTCATCACCTATCCTCATGAAATGGGTGAGGATGAGGCAAGGGAATGTGGCTTCAATCCTACCGTTATAGGTTCAATAAGGCTAGGCAGAACAACTTTGCATGATACTGAAAACGCCGCAAAAGAAATGTTAAGATTAGGGGTGGATCTCCTCCTCTTTTGTGGCGGAGATGGAACCGCCAGAGATGTTTACAATGTCATTGGCGATGAGGTAGCGTCCCTGGGTATTCCAGCCGGTGTTAAGATTCATTCAGCTGTGTATGCCACTAGTCCCCATAATGCCGGGGATTTAGCTGTAGCGTGTTTAGAAGGATCTTCATCAGGCCTTCGTCTTCGCTTGGCAGAAGTTATGGATATTGATGAAGAAGCTTTCAGAGATAACAGACTTTCAGCCAGGCTGTATGGCTACCTAAAAGTTCCCTACCAGAGAAGGTTGGTTCAAAGTGGAAAGTCTGGCAGCACCCATGAAGAGGAGGCTTCTATTGATGCAATTGCCTCGGATGTAATAAACAACATGCAGGATGATTGCTTGTATATTATTGGGTCAGGGACGACCACAAGAGCTATTATGGAAAAACTGGGTCTAGAAAATACACTACTAGGTATCGATGCGGTCTACTCTAAAAAATTGACAGGTTTAGACCTGAATGAGGCCCAGCTACTGAAACTCACCGAAGGTACAAGAGCAAAGATAGTAGTCACTGTCATTGGTGGACAGGGCTATATCTTTGGCAGAGGCAACCAACAGATAAGTGCGAAGGTAATCGAAAAAGTAGGGAAAGAGAACATCATAGTCATAGCTACCCAGAACAAAATTCTTTCGTTGAAAGGTAATCCCCTATTAGTAGATACGGGAGAAGATAAGGTCAACCAGATGCTGGGTGGCTATATAAAAGTGATATCAGGATTCAATGAGAGAATCATGCTCAAAGTTGCAACCTAGAAAAGGGTGATGTGAAAAGTTTTATGATGAATATGAAAAATTGCCTGATGTTGAGTTTCCTCTTAGTCCTCTCTTAGAGGACTTTGTTGTGCCAACTGAGGAGAAGATTGCAGCCGAAATCAAGAAGATAGTGAAGAGATAAGAGTGAAAGCTCTTGGATTTTGAAAAGAAAATATCAATCAGGAGAAGTGAATGAAACACAGAATAGCAGTAATTCCCGGAGATGGAATAGGTCCAGAAGTGATTGAGGAAGGAATTAAGGTTCTCAAGGCTATCGCCCAGGCAGTGGATGAATTGGAATTCGAATTTAAGTACTTTCCCTGGGGATGTGAATATTATCTAAAGGAAAGGAAAATGATGCCCAATGATGGATTAGAGAAGCTCAAGGGATTTGAGGCTATCTATCTGGGTGCTATTGGTGATCCTCGCATTCCCGATCACATCTCCTTAAGAGATCTTCTATTGAAGATTCGCTTTGGCTTTGATCAGTATGTAAACCTTCGGCCAGTGAAACTCTTAGAAGGTGTTTTCTGCCCCCTCAAAGACAAGGGGCCAAAAGATATTGACTTTGTAGTGGTGAGAGAAAACAGCGAGGGTTTTTATACTGGAGTTGGTGGGAGATATCAAAAGGGCAGTTCTGAGCATTTAAGATATGCTGGGATAAGTAAGGTTTTTGCTGATTCCGAAGAGCTCGTTACTCAGGAAGGCATCTTCAGTCAGATTGGGGTGGAAAGAGTCATTAGATATTCTTTTGAACTGGCCAGAAAGAGAAAGAAGCACCTCACCTGCTGCACCAAGTCTAATGCTCTCAACTATTGCATGGTCTATTGGGATGAGGTCTTTAAGAAAGTTTCAGAAGAATATCCCGATGTAGAAACAGATTTTGCCTTTGTTGATGCTATCTGTATGTGGTTTGTCAAAAACCCTGAATTTTTTGATGTTATCGTCGCTCCCAATCTTTTTGGTGATATAATAACCGATTTAGGAGCAATGATACAGGGAGGGATGGGTCTTGCTCCTGGGGCAAATATCAACCCAAAGGGGATTTCTATGTTTGAGCCAATTCATGGCTCTGCTCCCAAGTACGCCGGGAAGAATGTTGCCAATCCCATAGCTAGCATCTGGACTGCTCAGATGATGCTAGGGGAGCTAGGGGAGATTGAAGGGGCAAAGAGAGTTATGGCCGCCATCGAGGATGTCCTCAGGCAGGGCAAGATTAGAACCAGGGACCGCGGAGGAAGCTCTAAAACAACAGAAGTAGGTGATGTAATAGCAGAAAAAATAAGAAATTTGGGATGTTAACGGCGGCTTATTAATGGATTAATATCCAATTATGCTTTTTCCTTGATCTCTCACCTTTACCATTTTAGCCAGAATGTGTATAATAAGAAGAGATTATACTTATCGTTGAGTTTCTGGCTATCGCGGCGGGAGGTTTATTAAATGAAAATAAAAATCAAATTTGTCAGTTTTTTGAGGGAGCTAAGCGGTGTAGATAAAGCTGAGCTCTGTCTGCCTCAAGATGCTACTATAAAGGATGCTATGGAAAAGGTAGTTTATGATTTTCCCAAGCTCAAAAAATGGCTACCCCAACATATATGGATGTTTATTAATGGGAACTATGTAAAATCACAAACTCAATTAAAGGACAATGACGAAATAGCCCTCTTTCCTCCTGTGGGAGGAGGATGAGAAATGCTAAGCGAAAAGGAGCTAAGAAGATATGACCGTCAGGTAATGATGTTTGGAAAGGAAGCACAGGAAAAGCTAAAAAAAGCAAAAGTAGCTATCGTAGGGCTAGGAGGATTGGGCTCACCTATTAGTATATATTTAACGGCAGCGGGAATCGGACAGTTGTTTTTAATTGATGAACAAAAGCCAGAGTTAAGCAATTTAAACCGGCAAATTCTCTATGGAGAAGAAGATTTAGACAAAAAAGCAAAGCCTGTGTTGGCTAAAGAGAAGCTTAGGCAATTAAATTCAGAGATAAAAGTAAGAACATATTCTAAAAGAATTTACAGAGAGAATATTGAAGACCTGCTCAATGAGGTGGACGCAGTTGTAGATGCGCTTGATAACTTTGAAACAAGATATTTGTTGAATGAGTTCTGTGTCAAAAAGAGAAAACCACTTATACATGCTGCCGTTGAAGGATTCTATGGGCAAATCACCACCATTCTACCGGGGAGAACTCCCTGCCTGAATTGTCTATTTCCCAATCCACCTAAGAAAAAAAAATTTCCTATAATTGGGGTGACTACCGGACTTCTTGGGGTCCTGCAAGCAAACGAAGTTATAAAATTAATTACCGGATATGGGGATAATTTGATGGGCAAGCTCTTTACTTATGATTTACTTCACAATAAAGCGGAATGTATTGACGTTAAACCGAACCCATCCTGTCCCGTATGTAGTGGAACTTTCCGTCTAAGGCGTCAATAGACGAACCATATACGGTAAGTGGCCGATAAAAGGCTACTATACAGCGACGGAAGAAATTATCCTGAGGTATTTCTTGACCTTTCTTAAGCTTTCTATGTAATAGACTTAATATATAAGGTGGTGTTGAATAGCAAACAGCGTCTGGATTTCAGACCTTCTAAAATATCTTAAAGGAGGTGATGTTGTTATGATGAAAATTTGCTCAAAGAAATTAGAGACCCTGGTACTCTCAGGGATATTGGTGATTGGAGTTGCGTTGCTAGGCGGATGTGCAGAGAGAATAACAGCCATCCAGGTAATTAAAGATATCAGCGTAAAAGAAGTATATGATTTAATAGGAAAGAACAAAGATAATCAGGGTTTCATAATTATTGATGTTCGAACTCCGGAAGAATTTGCCAATGAGCACATAGAAAACGCGCTAAATCTGGATTATTATTCTGAGAAATTCCGAGACGAACTTAATAAGCTTGATAAGGAAAAAACATACCTTATTTATTGCGGAAGTGGGAACCGCAGCGGAAAGGCTTTGAGCATAATGAAAGAACTTGCTTTCAGAGAGGTTTACAACATGTTGGGCGGGGTTATTCAATGGAAAGCGGAAGGATATCCACTGTAACAATACAAAATTTGAGGATTCCTCCGGCTAACAACTATTTATAGCAATCATTGATAAGAATAAATGAGGAGGCACACTATGGCTGACAATTTTACCAGAATTACCGAACACCTGTATAAGTTTTTTGATACTTGCAATGTCTATATCATTAAAGATGGAGATCGAGGAATACTTATTGATGCTGGCTCGGGTAAAGTCTTAGATTACTTGGATCAAATAGGAATCTCACGCATTGATTGGGTAGTTCATACTCACCATCATCGTGACCAGTGTTGGGGAGATTATAAACTCATTGAAAAAGGAGCGGGAATTGCCGTACCCGAATACGAGCGGTATCTCTTTGAAGAGGTAGAGGAATTCTGGAATCATCGAAGGATCTACGATAACTATAATGACCGCAATACCTTCTTTAGTATAGGTAAGAACATTCCAGTTAAGGCTGTCCTGCAAGATTATGAGATATTCACCTGGCATAATTACAAGCTAGAGATTCTGCCAGCCAAAGGACACACCATGGGATCTATAGCCTTAATAGCCGAGATTGATGGAAAAAAGATTGCCTTTACTGGAGATCTCATCTATGAAGGGGGCAAGCTTTATCAGCTTCACGCCATGGAGTATTCCTATGGTGACATGGTAGGTTTACTCTTTACCCATCAATCAATCAGAAAACTTGCTTTCAAGGCACCCGATCTTTGCCTTCCCTCCCATGGGTCTATAATAGAGAAACCAGGTTTGTGTATTAAACAATTGAAACATCGTATCCGTCGCCTGGTAAGACTTACCTGTCCAGAGAAAGAGGAATGCTTAAATGAGCATCTCTATTCTATTTCCAATCATCTACTCTGGGGAGGAGCGCTCACCTGCAGCAACTTCTATGTGATTAAGAGTGATTCGGGCAAAGCCTTATTTATTGATTATGGTCATGCCTTTGGAGAACATATGCACATAGGGTGGGATCGAGAAGACCAGGAGGTTATGCGCTTTATTGCTCATCATCTAGAAGAGCTTTTTACTGAATATGGTATAAAAAAGATTGACGCAGTCATTCCCAGCCATATCCATGATGACCACACCTGTGGTATTCCCTATCTACAAAAACATCTTGCCGTTGAATGCTGGACCATAAAACAAATGGCTTCTGTTTTAGAGAACCCAGCCCGCTGGAGTTCTACTCCTTGCTGTTACCATGAACCTATTCGTATTGATAGACGATTCTCAGATGGAGAAGAGTTCACCTGGGAAGAGTATAGATTTAGGATTTATCATGTTCCGGGGCAAACTGAATTTCATTCAGTAATCGCTGCTACCATTGATGATACCAAGGTGGCTTTTACCGGAGACAATATTTTTGAGCACCCAGTAGCCACCTGGGGCAGCCATACAGAAACAAACCCCATACAAACGCAGGTTTTTCGTAATAGTTTCCAGCTCTCTATGCATAAGAAATGTAAAGAGGTTATGAATAAAGTCTTACCTGAGCGAATTTGTCCTGGACATACTGAGCCATTTTATTTCGACAAGCTAAAGGCCGAAGAACACTCTGATTACATAGACCAGAAGGAGACTCTGTTTCGAGAATTATCTCCCAAACCAGCAGAACAATATAGTGACCTTTTCTGGGCAAGACTCTTACCTTATCAATCTGTTGTAAAGTCTGGAAAAGAACAGGAATTTACTTTGCTTGTAAGAAATAACTTTGGTAAGGCCAGGGAATTTAGAGCCGAGCTTCTAGCACCGAAGGAGTGGAAAATTGTTAAAGGATCTGGTAGGATCCGCCTTTCTTCCGGATCCTCTGGAGAGATTATAATGACTATAAAAGCTCCTACAAACCCTGCAAATGGGATCTTCCGTCAATTAGTCACCGCAGAAATTCATATTGATGGTGTTTCTCAAGGTCCAGTTGCTGAAGCATTGGTTCAGGTGAAGGGACCCTAGGATCTAGAAGAAAGGGAAAAAATGGATAGATCTATCATCGGAGCAGAAAAGCACACAATTAGTACGCCAGCCTTGTTAATTGACCTGGAGAAGATGGAATAGTTGAATTAATTTGGAGCATCAAAGCGAGGGGAAAATTCGAATAGCAGACAAATAAGAATAAGGTACAGTCTTAGGGATAAATTAAGGAGGATAACCAATGAAGACCAGAGAATTAGCCGATTATTTGGATGAGATACTAAAAATCAAGGAAATTGAGGATAAATCTCTTAATGGTTTGGTAGTGGACAATAAAGGCGAAGTGAATAAGATAGCCTTAGCAGTAGATGCCTCATTAGACGCTTTTAAAGAAGCAGGAAGGATAGGAGCAGATTTTCTTTTCGTTCACCATGGACTCTGGTGGGGTAAGCCTTTTCCTATATCCGGCTGGACTTATGAAAGGATGAGGTTGCTTCTGGACAAGAATATAGCTCTTTATGTGGCTCACCTTCCCTTAGATTCACATCCCGAACTGGGTAATAATGTGCAGGCGGTTGGATCACTTAACTGGCCTATTAAGGGAGATTTTGGAGAAGATAACGGTCTTTTTTTCGGTAAAGAAATATTTTTTGACCCTTGTCGTAAATTAGAAGAGATAGTAAATGATTTAAGGGGTAAATTGAAGGCAAAACCCATTGTCTGGGATTTTGGTCCTGAAAAAGTCAAACGAATGGGCTATATAGCTGGAGGAGCAATCCAGTTTCTTCCTCAAGTTGTTGAAGAGGGTCTGGATACCTATATTACCGGCGAGCCAGCACATAGCTACTACTGGATGGCCAAAGAAGAAAAGGTTAATGTTATCTTTATTGGACATTATCTGAGTGAGACTTTCGGAGTAAAAGCAGTGGGGAAACACCTTGCCCATAAATTTAGTTTAAAAGCAGAATTCTTGAACCTTCCAACCGGATATTAAAATTCGTCGCTCGTATTTCCTCTCCCTTTGGGGGAGAGGACTAAGGTGAGGGGAAGAACTTATGTCATTAGTAAGGGGGAAAAATATCTCTAAGTCTTACGGAGATAAACTCATTATAGAAAGGAGTTCTTTTCAGCTTAATGAAGGGGAAAAAATTGGGCTTATTGGTGCTAATGGAGTGGGAAAGACAACCCTTTTAGAAATTATTTCAGGAGAGATTCGGCCCGAAGAAGGGGGAGTTGAGAAAAGAAAAAATTTGAGGATTGGTTATCTAGTCCAGGAAGCAAATCTTATTTTGAAAAGGACTGTTTATCAGGAAGGAATGGAAGTGTTTTATGAAATTTCCCTTCTGCGGGAAAAAATGCACAGCTTGGCTGAAATGATGAATAGGGAGAAAGATAATCTGAGTCAGATTATGGAGGAGTATGGAAAAGTTGAGGAAGAAATAGAAAAGAAAGATGGGTATAACTGTGAAGTTCGACTCAAAGCTGTTCTCAGCGGATTTGGTTTCCAAAAAAGTGATTTTGAGAAACAAGTAGAGCATCTCAGCGGAGGAGAAAAAAGCCGTCTTGCTTATGCAAAACTACTCTTGAGAGAACCAGACCTTCTGTTATTGGATGAGCCAACTAATCATCTTGATGTAGAGGCTACTGAGTGGTTGGAAAACTACCTTGTCAATTACCAGGGGGCACTATTACTTGTTTCTCACGATAGATATTTCTTGGATAGAGTTGTAGGGAAAATATGGGAAATGGAAAGAGGAAAGTTAAGATGTTATCGGGGAAATTATACCCATTACCTAAGAGAGAAAGAAGAGGAAATCATCAGGCAGGGAAGAAGGCATAGGCTGCAGCAAAAAGAGATAAGACGGCAAGAGGAATTCATCAGAAGAAATATTGTTGGACAAAAGACAAAACAGGCTCAGAGTCGAAGAAAGATGTTGGAAAAGATTAAGATAATTTCCAGACCGCAGAGAGAAGAAGAGATAAAAATCAAATTTTCTTCTCAGTTAAGGGGCGGGAATGAAGTACTCCAGGTAAGGTCCCTTGGCAAGTCCTTGCAGGAACTTTTCCTCTTTAAAAATTTGAGTTTTCAACTTCAGAGAGGTGACCGATTGGGCATTATTGGACCTAACGGCACAGGGAAAACTACCTTTCTAAGAATAATCATAGGAAAGGAAAAGGCTGATGAGGGTGAAGTAAAGATAGGCAGGAACATCAAGCTCGGGTATTATGACCAACACTTAGCCGAGCTTAATCCTGAAAATTCTATTATGGAAGAGATGTCGTCCATATATCCTAAAGTAAAAGATGAAGAGTTACGTTCGTTTCTGGGTGGATTTCTCTTTAGCGGGAAAGATGTGCTTGTTCCTGTAAAGGATTTGAGTGGCGGTGAACAGGCAAGGGTGCTTTTAGGAAAACTGATACTGGCCAAGGTAAATTTTCTCATTCTGGATGAGCCTACCAATCACCTGGATTTAAAATCAAGAGGTATTTTGGAAGAAGCTCTTGGCAAGTATGATGGGACTATTTTGGCTGTTTCTCACGACAGATATTTTCTTGATAAAATAGTGGGTAGAATTCTTTATTTCGGCAGAAATGACCAGGTTAAGCTATATTGGGGTAACTATTCCTATTTCTTGGAGAAAAGAAAGGGAGAGATAAAATCCACAAAAATAGTTCAGCAAAAAAAGAGTATAAAGAAATCCCGGAAAAATACCTTTTCCCTGAATAACTTTGCAGATATCGAGGCTGAAATTGCTCTCCTGGAAGAAGAGAGGGAAAGAGTAACTAAGAAACTGGCAGATGTTGAAGTATATCGCCATCCAGATAAAGTGAATGAATTAACCAGAAAATATGGAGAGATTTCAAAAAAACTGGAGCTTCTCTATAAAAAGTGGGAAAAAGAAGAAAAAAAGTTATCCTAGTTTTCCTACTATTTCTCCTCTCAATTCTTTTCGCATTTTCTCACTTTTTTTAATCAAATCTGTCAAATTGCTCTCTTTTGTTATCTCTAGCTGAGGGGAGGGTTTAAAAGTAAGAATCTTTTCCTTTATTTTCCTTTCTAAAGTGTTAGGCCATTTTTTTACCAGATTAAAAACTCCTTTCTTACCTTCTCGACAAAAGACTTCCGCTAAAATTTCCAGGAGAAAGGTATGAGGGGAAATGCAGGCTATCTCTGCTGCTCTCAAAGCGTAGGCATTGCCGTTGAAAGAAATAGCCAGGCCTCCTTCCTTGACTAGACTTAGAGCTTCCACATCAGTGATGCTGTCTCCTACATACATCACATCACTCAGTTTCCCCCCTGTTCTCTGAAGCGAGGCAAGTACAGCTTTTGCTTTTTCTTTCCCTCCCAGAGGACTGACTTCCTTTAATATTCTGCCACCTTCCATAGAGGGAATCTCTTTTTGAAAAATCTCATTTAATTGCTGTACCGTTTTTTGCATCTTTAGGGATAAATCTTCCTTTTTCTTCACTCCTGAAAGATTAAGAGAAGGTAAAGCTATGATTTCCTGAAGAATTTTCTTTAATCGTTTTATCTCCTCCTCAGGAATCTGATATTTGTCTAGATCCAAAGCTGTAGAGTATGTATTCTTTTCTGGGAAGCCTGTCGCATCACATAATGCCTCTATGTAAGGTTGATAGCTTGTGCTGATAATAAAAGTAGGCATCTTTTCTTTCAGACAGGAAAGTGTTCTTTTCGCTCCCGGAATGAAGAGAAGGTGATTTCGGGAATATTCCTTTATTATTTTATTGCTAGCCCCGTAGGCTTTTAAGAAAGGAAGGATGAAAGCCAGGGTTGTTCCAGCCCTATATCCTTTTTTCTTGATAATATCAGTCAGAAAATCATCATATCTGCTGAGAAGGGAAAAGAATTTTTCTCCCTCAGGTAGAAAATAGCCTGAGATTTCCAGGGCATTGTCGTTTTTGGTTATGGGACCTTCACAATCCAGATTAATCTGTTTCATTCTTGATTTCTTTCTCCATCTCTTCATTTAGACAGTATCCATCCATTTCTTGTCCTTCTGATATAATTTTTCCTTCTTTGAATTTTATTTTTTCCTCTGAAATAGCCTTAAGAGTATAGACAATTAAGGGAAGTTCCCGTTTTACTCCTTCTTCCCTGATCTTTCTAAAAAGGGGTTCCTCTTCTCCCTCTTCTTCTTTGATTTTTTCCAGAATTTTTCTTTTCAGTTTTTCTTTCATCTTTTTCCACAGATGATCGAACTTATCTCCCTTTAAGGAAAAACTACAGTATGTTAGAATAGGTCCGGCGTCAAGTTGAGGTGTGACCAGGTGCATCATTACCCCACTTTCTTTAGCCTTTTGTTTAATCAACTCCCATATTACCTCCTGCCAGGTCCCTCTGGGACCGCCAGGAAGAGCCGGATGAAGATTTATCATAGGATAATTATGGCATAAGTCTCTTCCTACAATAAGCATATAACCGGCCAGAACAATTAGGTCAATGCGAAATTCATCAATGACCTTTGTTACTTGTAAGTGATAGAGATTACGCCAATGGTTTATTAGGGCAGGATTTCCTTCCTCAGCTAATTTAAGGCCCTTCTTTCTCATCTCAGGTTTAAACTCTCGTGAGGAGAGGGTCACTAGATTAATCCTCAAATTTTCTACCAGGCGAAAAAAGCAGTCACTTTCTTTTTCTTCTCCTTTTATTCTATGGCTGAAAACAAAACTAATGGCAAGATTTCTTAATTTTTTTTTCTTGATATTATCATAGATTACTTTCAGGAGCTGACCTGCCGCTTCGTCTCTTCCAGTAGAAAACCAACCAATCTTATATGTCTTATCTGCCATGTTCATTTTTTTGAATCATAGAAATTTTATATGCTTGCTGAAGGACATTCCTTAAAAGCAGTGAATGGTCGTTAGTGAATAGTGAATCGCAAATAAGGAAGTAAATGATTGTGGGGTTTGATTAACCATTCACCATTCGCGAAATACGATTCAGGAAACGCCTATCTGGATAAAAGCTCCGTCCATATCCTTTTATGCTTTGGGCAGCTGCCTTGGTAGCCAATCTGGCACATTCAAACAGAGGAAGTTTTTTTAGAAGACCGGCCAGAAATCCTGCTGTATAGACATCGCCTGCACCAGTGGTATCTATTGCCTCTGACTTGTCTGCTGGAACTTCTAGCTCTTTATCCCTGGATAAAACATAGGAGCCTTTTTTCCCCAGGGTGCAGGCAATAATTTCCATTCCATAACCGAGCAGTTTCTTTACTCCTTTTTTGTAATCTTTATTGGTTAAAATCTCTGCCTCTCTCTGAGAGAGAAAGAGAATAAATGAGTGTTCTAAAATGGGAGCAAGCTCTTTTATCCCTTTTGTGGCATGAGGCTCTCCTGGATTGAAACTTATTTTGACCTTAGTTTTTGTGGCTACTAGCTTTTGCGCCTCAAAAGGTATCCTGCCTACAAAGGAACTCATATGCAAAAATTGAGCTTTATTAATATAATCAATATCAAGCTCTGAGTAGGATAAGGTGTCATTAGCGTTAGGAAGAATGATAATACTTCTGTCTTTACTTTTATCCAGTAAAACAAGGCATATTCCACTCCTTGTGTTTTGTCTAATTTTACGGGTGTCTACCCCGGCTTCCTTTAATTCCTTCTGTAAAAAAGCGCCTTCTTCATCTTTACCTGTCTTGCCCAGATACCCACAAGAAAATCCCATCCTACCTAAGGCGTAGATGGTATTAGCCGCTGAGCCTCCTCCACTTTTCATTCTTAACTTACCTTTGTTTTTCAAAAGCTTCCAAAGACCCTTAAATTCCTGGTGGCTTCCCGTTTTTTCTCTTCCTCTCTCTATTTCTAAGGAGGCTAAATTATCTACCTCATAGACCATGTCTATATTTAAAGCTCCCAATCCTACTACGTCCATGGTTGATTGCTCTTTCATTCTCGACCTTACATCTCTCTTTCTCTTAGGCCCATTATCCCTTTCATAAGAGGAAAATGCTTGTCTCGATGGAGCAAAAGGCAATTGTAATGACTGGCTACTGTAGCTATTAAGATGTCAGCCAGGGGCACATTAATTTCCGTTCTTCTCAGTTTAAATCCCACCCTATAGCTTTTTTCCCAGATAATATTGGTTATTTTAAAGGCAGGAAGGGCTGCAAAATCAGCCTGCAATTGACTATATTCCCTTTGCGACCTTGCTCCTCGCAAAACCTCTGAAATTACAATTTCACAAGTTGCTGCCCTCTCTTTGAGAATCAGTGATTTTATCTCATCTTCCAATTGCCTTTCTCCCTTAAAATAGAGAACCCAAATGGTAGTATCTATCAAGCACCTTTCAGAATTCATCTTTCCTCAGCTTTTTTACATCCTCTAGACTGATATTCAATACTGGACTTCCAAAAAGACTGATTAGATGTTCTTTTCTTTTTTTCCTTATCAGTTCTCGCAGTGAGAGATTAACCAACTCCTTCTTAGTTTTGGCTCCTGTTATTTTTTGTGCTTCCTTAAGGAGCTTTTCATCTATGTCTATAGTGGACCTCATAACGCACCTCCTTATGGCACAGTATATACGAATGTTTTGTGTTTGTCAAGTAAGTTATTGAAAAATTTTCGGGAAAAATAAGGGTTGAAAGCCTGCTTAATAAAGAGAAATTTGACATTCTTTTCTATTGTTATAAGATAAAATAGCACTTTAAGAGCAAGGAGTAAAGATGGGAAAGATTAAGTTCGGCACTGATGGTTGGCGGGCGGTAATTGCTGACGATTTCACCTTTGCCAATGTAGCCAGAGTTGCCCAGGCAATAGCTGACTATTATCAAACTCAGCCCGATAAGGAAAAAGGATTAGTAGTAGGATATGATGCTCGTTTTTTGTCTAGAGAATTTGCTCAAGAAATGGTAGAAGTATTGGCCGGCAACGGCATTTTGGTAATACTTTCCTCAGAGGACATTCCCACTCAGTGCATATCTTTTGTTATAGAAGATAGGGAGCTAGCCGGAGGAGTGATTATCACTGCATCTCATAATCCTCCTAAATATAATGGTATAAAAATTAGAGCTTCTTTTGGTGGTTCAGCACCTGCTCAAGTTACAGAGAGAATAGAAGTTCTTTTGGGTAAGAATAGGGTAAGAAAGCTTGCCCTAAAAGAGGCAGCCAAAAAAAGATTGATAAAAATAGAAGACCTTGCCAGAGGATATTTAAAGAAGGTTGAATCTTTCCTGGATAAGGATTTGATAAGAAAAGCCCATCTTAGGATAGTTCATGATTCTATGTTTGGAGTAGGAGATGGGTTTATTGAGAAGCTCCTGGCTAAGTCAGAATGTGAGGTAATTACTATTCACCGTAAATATAATCCTGGCTTTGGGGGTTTGAACCCTGAGCCTATCGAAAAAAATTTAGAGGATTTAAAAAGAAAGGTAAGGGAGGTAGGAGCGGATCTGGGAATAGCTACAGATGGAGATGCAGATAGAGCAGGGGTGGTGGATGATAAGGGGAGGTATCTTACTCCTCATCAGGTTTTCTCTCTTCTTCTTTTATACTTGGTGGAAGGAAGAAAAATGAGAGGAGGAGTGGTAAAGACGGTTTCTCTGGGTTATCAGCCGGAAAGAATAGCCAGGGAATTTGCTCTCTCTTTGGATGAGGTGCCGGTGGGGTTTAAGTATGTGTGCGATAAGATGCAGGAGAAGAAGATTCTTTTGGGAGGAGAAGAGAGTGGAGGATATGGCTTCCGAGACTATCTTATGGAAAGAGATGGAATTCTTTCTTCTCTTCTTTTCGTAGAAATGATTACTAAAATTGGGAGGCCTCTCTCTTTTATTTTAGACAATATGGAAGATAGGTTTGGGGCTTCCTTTTTTAGACGGATAGACTTTGAAGAAACCGAGATAAACAAAGAAGAAATGATAAAGAAGCTTTCATCTTCTACTCCTTCTTCTTTAGGAGGAGTTCCTCTTAGGGAAATAAAGACCATTGATGGAATTAAATTTATTATGAAAGATGATAGCTGGCTTCTCATTCGACCTTCAGGAACTGAACCTAAGGTAAGGGTCTATGCTGAAGCAGCTGATGAGGTCAGGCTCAATAAGATTATTGAAGAGGGCGTGCAATTAGTCAAAGAAACAATATTTTCGTGAATCGTATTTCCTGAATGGTGAATCGTTTTAGATCCTCGATTCTAGATACTCGATGCTTGAAAAGGGAGAAAAAGAGTTTGAATTCTAAAGCCCCGCTCTGGATGCTCGTGCCCCTTCTTCTTAATCCTCTCCCGAGGGGAGAGGGAAGGGGTGAGGGGAAAAGAGAAGGACAAGGGATGAAAGCCAAAACTAGTATCTAGGATCGGACATCGAGGTAGGACGAACTATGTATGAAGACGTATTGGTAGCTGGATTCGGTGGACAAGGGATAATATTTACTGGAAAGCTTCTTTCCTATGCCGGGTTAAGAGAGAGTAAAGAAGTAGTCTATTTTCCCTCTTATGGGGCAGAGATGCGTGGAGGAACGGCCAATTGTACGGTAATACTATCTACCTCATCCATTGCTTCACCTATTGTCTCTCGTCCTCAGAATATCATTATGATGAGTCAGCCTTCTTATTTAAAGTTCTTCCCTAGAATCAAAAAGGGTGGGCAAGCTCTTATAAATACCTCTTTAATCAGGGATGAATTGGTTAGAGATGATATAGAGATAATAAGAATTCCGGCTAATCAAATTGCCGAGAAAATAGGAGATTCCCGGGTTGCCAATATGGTGGCTTTAGGAGCATGGGTTAAGAAGTCGAAAGTAGTATCGCTGGAAAGTTTAGTTGAGTCTTTCCCTGAGGTAATTTCCCCTGGACGACTCAATCTCCTTCCCTTAAATGAAAAAGCCTTACGAGAGGGAGCAAGGTTTGTCTCGTAGTAGAATCAGCTAGGTAGAGAAAGATGTTCTTCGGTTTTCTTGAAGTATAGGAATCTATACGTTTGTCGAAGGACATTTTCTGAAGAAGCCTTATTAGGGGCATCCCTAACGAGGTTTCGAGTTGAGGAAAAAGAAAAATATACTGTTTGAGGAGTAAGGCGACGAGTTTATATCTTTCCCGAAACGAGAAGCTAAGCAGAAATAATAAAAGGCTACTATGCAGCGACGGAAGAAATTGTCCGAAACATTTCTTGAATACTTAAGCGTAGAACGAGGTCTTTCTGCTAATACTATAGACGCTTATAGAAGAGATTTACTACAATATAGCAAGTGGTTGAAAGCAGATATTCTTAAAGCAGACTCTACTCTCATAGGGGCATATGTAGCTCGATTGAGGGAGAAAAAATATGTTCCTTCCAGCATAAGTCGAAAACTATCTGTTATCAGGACTTTTTATAGATTCCTTTATATCGAGGGTAAAATTGACCATAATCCCCTGGAAGAGATTAGCTCCCCGCCTCGAGGGAGAAAGATACCTATCTATCTCTCCCAAAAAGAAGTAGACAGCCTTATAAATGCTCCTTCATTAGATAATTTATATGGAGTCCGAGATCGGACCATCTTAGAGGTCTTGTATGGAGCAGGGTTGCGCATATCAGAGTTAGTCAATCTGAATACCACCGACCTCAATTTGAGAAAAGGATGGCTCAAGGTTTCAGGAAAAGGATCCAAGGAACATCTTCTCCCCTTAGGAGGAAAAGCCTGCTCCTGGATAAATAGGTACTTAGAGGAAAAGGGAGAAGAAAAGAAAAGAGAAGTTCCTCTCTTCTGCAATCGTTATGGAAATAGAATCTCCCGGCAGGCCTGCTGGAAGATTATTAAAAAATATGCCAGTAAAGCCGGTTTAAGCAAGAATATATCTCCTCATACCCTTCGCCACTCTTTTGCCACCCATCTTCTTTCTGGAGATGCTGACCTGCGTGTTGTTCAGGAGCTTTTGGGCCATGCCAATATTGATACAACTCAGATATATACTCACATCAGCCAGGAACGTTTGAAAAAAGTATATAAGAAATACCATCCTCGTGCTTAGATACTTATTGAGGTACATAGAGGAGTGAAGGGAGAAAATTGAGTTAGATGAGGAGAATGAAATAATGAAGGAGATTAAAGTGTCTATGGCTAACAGAAGAAAAAAGGTAGTGGTAACTGATTGTGATCACTCTTCTCTGGAGCTGGAAAGAAAGGTGTTAGATGAAATTAGTCCAGAATTTGTAGTGGCTCATTGCACTACAGAAGAGGAAGTCATAGAAGCTGCCAGGGATGCTGATGGAATAATTAATCAATATGCACCTATAACCAGAAGGGTAATTGAATTACTAAAGAGGTGCAAAGTTATTGCTCGCTACGGAATAGGAGTGGATAATATCGATGTAGAGGCTGCTACTGAGTATGGAATTATTGTGGCTAATCTTCCTGGTTATTGCGTTGATGAGGTATCTACTCATGCTGTGGCTTTAATCTTAGCCTGTGCGCGAAAGATAACTTTATTGGACAATTTAGTAAGACAAAAGATATGGGACTTTGCTTTAGCCAGGCCCGTTCTGCGAACTCAAGGAAGAATTCTTGGCCTTTTCGGCCTGGGAGAAATTGGCCGAACAGTAGCTGAGAAAACCTCAAAATTTGGCTTTAAAATTGTCGCTTATGATCCTTATACTACAAAACTTGACAGAGGAATAGAGTTGGTTGGATTTCCTCAATTATTATCGGATTCAGACTTTATATCTATTCATGCTCCCTTAACCAGAGAAACAAGGCATATTTTTGGAGAAAATGAGCTAAGAGCCATGAAAAAAAGTGCTTATTTGATAAATACGGCCAGAGGCTCTATCATTAATGAGAAAGCTCTCTATAAAGCTCTTAAAGATAAATGGATTGCTGGGGCAGCTTTGGATGTTATGGAAAAGGAACCACCTGACTGGAAAAACCCTCTCTTAAAGTTAAATAACCTCATTATCACACCTCATATCTCTTTTTACTCAGAGGAGTCTCTTGTTGATTTGAAGACCAAAACGGCTGAAGCAGTGCTATCCGTCTTAAAAGGAGAACTGCCTGGAGCAATGGTCAATCCTCAAGTGATAAAGAAATAACTCTGCTCCCAAATATCTTCTCTCCCCTTTTTAGAGATTTCAATAAATCTCAATAATTAAGTTTGACAATTGACCTCAATTTGCTATTTTTAAGGCAAGGAGGGCTTGATAAATAAGCTATGGAGATAATTACCACCCATACCGGAACCGATTTTGATGCTTTAGCCTCTATGGTTGCGGCAAAGAAACTTTATCCAGAGGCGAAGCTCTCTCTCCCCGGGTCGGTAGCCAAAGAAGTAAAGCAGTTTACTTGCCTATATGGAAGTCTATTGGAGAATATCCCTTCAGAGGAAATTGATTTAGACAAAGTAAAACGATTGATTCTTGTGGATACACGCTGGCTCAACAGAATAGGTATTTTTAATCAACTTATCTCGCGCAAAGGAGTGGAGATTCATATTTATGACCACCATCCGCCTCATCCTGAAGATATAGAAGGTGAAGGGGGTATCTGCCAGGAAGTAGGAGCTACCACCAGCCTTCTTGTCTCTCTGATAAGAAAAAGAAGGATTTCCATTAGTCCAGCAGAAGCGACTCTTCTTCTCCTGGGTATTTACGAGGATACTGGCTCTTTAAGTTTTACTTCTACTACACCCCTGGATCTGGAGGCAGCAGCTTATCTACTTTCCCAGGGAGCAAACCTTGAATTAATCTCTAGTTTTCTTAATAGAGGATTAACAGAAAAACAGACTCTGCTGCTTGATGATTTTTTGAAAAAAGCCCAAACAAAGCTAATCAACGGGGTAGAAATAGTTGTAATAGTTACCGAGATAGATGAATTTATAGGAGGGCTCTCCCTTCCTCTGCATAAATTAATTGATTTAAAGAATCTAGAAGTGGTATTTGTTCTGATTAAATCAAAGGATAGAGTTTATCTTATGGCTCGCTCCCGTACACCTTCTGTTAATGTAGGCGAGATTCTTTCTCCTTTTGGAGGAGGAGGACATAATTTTGCTGCTTCTGCTCTTATTAAGGGAACAGACTCTAAAGAAATAGAGCAAAGGCTCAGCCAGGTGTTGAAAGACAGAATAGAACCTCGACTGACTGTAGGCAGAATAATGAGCCCTCCTAAAGAGACAGCTACTCTCCAAATGCTAGTGAAGGAAGCTCAAATTTTACTGAAGAAGCATAAGATAACATTTCTGCCAGTGGTGGAGAATAGTAAGCTGTTAGGAATGATTTCTCAAAAAAGAATAGACCGGTTGATAGCTCATAACTCTGGCAACGCTCCTTTGAAAAGCTATATCACCCCTAAAATTATTACCTGTCCTCCTTTTATTTCTATCAAAAGAGCTCAAGAGCTAATGATGGAGGAAGAGGCAGGGGTACTTTTCGTATTGGAGGAAGATAAGCTAGTAGGGATTATTACGGGTTCCGATCTTCTGGATGCTTTTCATCAAAGAAGGGAGGACTCCCTAGAAGAAAATCTTGGCAGCCTCAAAGATTTATTAGAAAAAAAAGTTCCTGAAAAAATTCAAAGATTGCTCTGGCAAGCAGGAAAAGTAGCTAATAAGATGGGATATAGGGCTTTTATTGTGGGAGGATTTGTGCGAGACCTCTTGCTGGGGATAGAAAACCTGGATATAGACCTGGTTATAGAAGGAAATGGAATCGATTTTGCCATTCAATTTGCTGATGAAGTGGCAGGAAAGGTAAAGACGCACAAAGACTTTGGTACGGCTGTTCTCATTTTTCCTGATGGTTTCAAGCTAGACATTGCCACCTCTCGGCGGGAATTCTATCCCCGTCCGGCTTCTTTGCCCAGGGTAACACCAGCTTCTTTGCGGGAGGACGTTTTCCGGCGGGATTTTACTGTAAATACTATGGCCATTGATATTAATCTGAATAGCTTTGGCAACCTGATAGATTTCTTTGCCGGGCAAAAAGACATTAAAGAGAAGAGGGTAGGGGCTCTCCATAGCAAGAGCTTCATTGAGGACCCTACCAGGATCTTTCGGGCTATCAGGTTTGAGCAGAGATATGGATTTACTATCGAAGATAAGACTCTCAGGTTGATCCAAGATGCCCTCAAAAGAGGTCTATTGCAAGAATTGAGCGGAGAAAGGATTCGGGAAGAATTAATCCAGGTTTTGCAGGAGGATAGACCTGGCAGGGTCATTAAGAGAATGCAAGAGCTAGGTGTTCTTAAGACTCTTCATCCCAGGATGAGGCTAGATGAAGAAAAAGAAGAAAGACTGGATCATCTGGTAGATGTTTTTGCCCGCTTTGAGATTCTCTTTAATAAAAGAGTAAAGAGATGGTTGATTAGACTCCTTTTATTATTAGAAGATTTGAATGGAGCTGAGCTGAAAGAGTTTTGCCGAAGATATAGATTTAATAAAGAGGAAAGAGAATCTATTCTTAAAGGTAAAAATAAGGCGAAAGAGCTGGAGGAAAAATTAAAGACGAGTGAATTTCTTAAACCTAGTTCTATTTATTATCTTCTCCAACCGCTTTCTCAGGAAATCCTTCTTTTTACCATAGCCAGGACAGAAGAGAAGGGGATAGAAAAGCGTATATTTGACTATTTATCTAAATTGAAGAATATTAAGATTAAGGTTGATGGAAATGATTTGAAGCAGATGGGATATAAACCCTCTCCAGAATTTACTCAGATTCTAGAGGAGCTCAAGAAAGCTAAATTAGATGGGGAAATAGAGACAAGAGAAGAAGAGCTCGATTATATTAGGAAGAGATTCCCCCGGGAGGAAACTAAATGACAGTGCTGGTGTTGCTCTCTTCACTGATAGTGGTACTTTTCTCTATAATTTTACACGAGTGTGCCCATGGACTGGCTGCTGAACGTTTGGGTGACCCTACAGCTCGGCAGGCCGGAAGAATTACCCTCAATCCTATTCCACATCTGGATCCCATTGGTTCTATTCTTCTGCCTGGTATTATGCTTTTGATAAGTTTAATGGGAGGTCAAGCTATTTTGTTTGGCTGGGCTAAGCCAGTACCCATTAATCCCTATAATTTGAACAACCCCAAACGAGATATGATGTGGATTGGCTTATCAGGACCTGCTACTAACTTTGCTGTAGCTCTTGTTCTGGCTTTGCTTTTTCGTCTTTTGCCTATATCTGCTTCCCTGGGAGCGGTAATCCTTTTTTATGGGGTAGCCATCAATCTACTGCTGGGTTTCTTTAACCTTATTCCCATTCCGCCTCTGGATGGGTCAAGGATTTTAACCGGACTTCTACCAGAGAGGTATGCCTACGCCTTAAATAGCATAGGACGCTTTGGCTTCATAATCCTTATTATTCTCTTTATGAGTGGTGTTTTCCGTATTATTTTTGCAATGGTTTTCAGATTAAGCCTTCTATTAACGGGCATGCCTTTATGGGCACTAGGGTAATCATACGAAATAGGAGTTAAGGATATAATGAGAGTTTCCTATAAACGTCTTCAGGAAATAGTGAATTTTTCTTTTTCTCCTCAGGAATTGGCTGAACAGTTAACCCGCTTAGGTCTTGAGGTAAAGAACATAGAATATTTTGGAAAACTGGAGAAGATAGTAGTAGGAAAGATTGTTTCCATTGAAAATCACCCTAATGCTGATAAGATAAAAGTAGTTAGAATAGACGTCGGCAGAGAGGCTATTTCTTTGGTTTGTGGGGCTCCTAACATAAAAGAAGAAATGCTTGTTCCTGTAGCTTTGGAGGGAGCCAGACTTAAAGGAGGGATAAGGGTAAAAAAAATAAAAGTGCGAGGGATTGATTCTCCGGGAATGATTTGTTCAGAAAATGAACTTGGATTAGGAGAGGATCAATCTGGAGTTATGCCCCTTCCCTCTCATTTGCCTTTAGGGACAAATCTTTCTCAGGCCATGGATTTAGAAGATATTGTATTGGATTTGGAGATAACTTCTAACCGGGGAGATTGTTTATCAATGATAGGAGTAGCGCGTGAAATTGCTGCTCTAACTGGTGAAAACCTTCATCTTCCTTCCTTTGGAGTAAGGGATGATAAAAAACAAAAAGGGCATCAAACTGATATAGAGATAAAAGATATCGCTCTTTGCCCTTATTATGGTGCTCATCTTATAAGGGATGTAAAGATAGGGCCTTCTCCTCACTGGCTACGTCATAAAGTTCTAATTGCCGGAGCCGTACCCATTAATAACATTGTAGATATTACCAATTATGTTTTGTGGGAAATGGGACAGCCCCTGCATGCCTTTGATTATAGATTTCTTGAGGATAAGAAGATAATAGTTCGCCGAGCGAAAAAGAGCGAATTTCTGGTCACCCTGGACGGTATCAGACGGGAACTCGATGAAGATATGCTCGTTATCGCTGATTCGACTCGTGCAGTAGCTCTGGCTGGAATTATGGGAGGAAAAGATACCGAGGTAACAAATTCTACGGTGGATGTTTTGCTAGAATCAGCATATTTTGATTCTTTGTCTATTCAACGTACCTCAAAAAGGATAGGTTTGACCACAGAGGCATCTTCTAGATTTGGGAGAAGAGTAGACCCCTCAGGAGTCAGGGGAGCTCTAGGGAGGGCTTCTCTTCTTATAGAAAAAATAGCAGGAGGGAAATTTGAGAGAATTCTGGAAAGGGGTAAATTACCAGTAAGAAAAAGGTGGATTACTCTTCGGCCGGGACGAGTTCATCGTATCCTGGGGAATAGGCTCGCCTCCTTCCGCATGAAAAAGATTCTAGAAAATTTACAGTTTAAGGTTGAGAAAAAAAATGGAGACTGGAAAGTGAGTGTTCCTTCTTTCCGCTCCGATGTAAGCAGGGAAATAGACCTCATTGAGGAAATAATAAGATTTCATGGATATGACCGGTTAAGAACAACTCTTCCTTCTCTGGTGAACAAGAAAATTGGTGAAGACCTCGAGGAACAGCGTAAAGAGAGGGTGAGAGAAATTCTAAAAGGATTAGGCTTTTATGAGGTGATTTCGGTCCCTTTTGCTGAAGGAGATATTTTCAGAAGGACAAACCTACTTTCTCAGAAAAAAATAAAAATTAGAAATCCTCTCTCTTCTCAGCAGGAATTCTTAATGCCCCATCTTTTCCCTCGTCTATTGAAAGTCGCCTCTTATAATCTCACTCAGAGCATAGAGCAATTGCGGATATTTGAAGTGGGCGAAGTCTTTCAAAGTATTCATCCTCTGAAAGAGATTTCTTCAGTAGGAGGATTGGTCTATGAGGATAATTTTGGCTTTTTCCATATAAAAGGGATAGTAGAGACTTTACTGGAAGGTTTGGGTATAAAAGGAGTAGATTTTGTTTCCTGTGACTGTGCTTATCTTTCCAGTAGACAAAGGGCTTCCGTTTTAAAGGGAAGTGTAGTGCTGGGAGCGTTGGGTAGGCTGGAGCAGGGAGTTGCCAAGAATCTAAAGCTCCCTTCCTCTATTTATCTATTTGAGTTTGACTTTTCTCGTCTTATTGCTGCTTTTTCTGAGGGAGGAAAGAGATTTCGTCATTTAGCCAGGTTTCCTGCTCTCAGGCGAGACTTGGCTGTTATTGTTCCAGAAAACATTTCGGCAAAAGATGTAAAACAGGGGATCCTCAAAGGAGGAAGATGGCTGGAGAGGGTAGATTTTTTTGATCTTTATAGGGGAGGAGAAATGCCATCAGGATATAAAAGTCTTGCTTTTTCTTTGGTTTTTCGTGCTTCAGATAGAACTTTGACAGACAAAGAAGTTGATCAGGTTCAGGAAAAAATAGTTAATCTTTTGAAGATAGATTTAGGGGCAAGCATCAGAGAAGGATGATAACGCCTAAAAAAAGGGCAGAGGATTCCTCCTCCGCCCTTTTTTTATTTTTATAATCTTCTTATCTGTTCTTTTTGCTCATGGGTTTAGTACATCCCGCCTCCTGGTGGCATCCCGCCTCCTGGTGGCATAGCTGGCATAGCTGGCTTCTCTTCAGGGATATCAGTAACCAGAGCTTCTGTGGTCAGAATCAAGTTGGCAATACTGGATGCATTTTGAATAGTTGCTCTCACTACCTTTGCCGGGTCTATCACTCCGGCTTGTATAAGGTTTTCATATTTTCCTGTTTCCGCATTGAGTCCATAACCGGCTTCTTTACCCATAACTTTTTCTACCACTACTCCTCCCTCTAAGCCAGCATTCTCAGCGATTTTCCTTAAAGGAACCTTGAGAGAGTTTTTGATTATGTTGATGCCAATTTCTTCATCAATATTTTCTGCTTTAAGTTTATCTAGGGCTGGTGCAATCCTGAGGAGAGTCACTCCTCCACCGGGGACTATTCCTTCTTCTACCGCGGCTCTGGTGGCTGCCACCGCATCTTCTATTCGAGCTTTATTGGTTTTCATCTCCGCTTCTGTTGCAGCTCCCACATTGATTACCGCAACACCCCCGGCTAGTTTAGCCAGCCTTTCTTCTAGTTTTTCTCTATCGTAATCAGAATCAGTTTCGTCCATTTGTAGTTTTATCTGGGCAATTCTGGCTTCAATCTCTTTTCGCTTGCCCTTGCCTTCGATAATGGTAGTGTTTTCATTATCAATTCTTACTCTTTTTGTCTGTCCCAGCATAGAAAGATCTATATTCTCCAGTTTTAATCCCAGGTCCTCTGCTATTACCTGTCCGCCAGTGAGCGTAGCAATATCCTCCAGCATAGATTTTCTTCTATCTCCAAAGCCGGGAGCTTTAACTGCTGCACACTTTAAAGTGCCTCTTATTTTGTTAACTACCAAAGTAGCCAAAGCTTCTCCTTCTAAGTCTTCAGCAATGATGAGGAAAGACCTTCCGGTATTGGCGATCTTTTCCAGAAGAGGCAATATGTCTTTGACATTGCTTATCTTCTTATCATGTAGAAGGACATAGGCATCCTCCAACACCACTTCCATCTTTTCTGCATTGGTGACAAAATAAGGAGATAGGTATCCTCGGTCGAATTGCATTCCTTCTACCATCTCTAGAGTGGTTTCAGCCGTTTTTCCTTCTTCGATAGTAATAACGCCATTCTCTCCTACTTTGTCCATAGCATCAGCGATTAAGTCACCCACGCTCGCATCATTAGAGGCAGCAACCGTAGCTACTTGCCCAATTGACTTTTTATCTTTGACCATCTTACTTGTTTTTTTTATTTCTTCTACCACTGCCTTTACTGCTTTCTCCATTCCTTTACGCAGATGAGTAGGGTTGACTCCCGCCATAACATGTTTCAGTCCCTCACGTATAATGTGTTGGGTGAGCAGGGTAGCTGTAGTTGTTCCGTCACCAGCTACATCTTTGGTCTTCTCAGCCACTTCTTTCACCAACTGAGCTCCCATATTCTCGTAAGGGTCTTTTAGCTCAATTTCCTTGGCTACAGTTACTCCATCGTCAGTTACAGTAGGAGAACCAAAACTCTTGGATAGTGCTACATTCTGCCCTTTGGGGCCCAGAGTAATGGTTACTGCATCAGCCAGTTGATCTACCCCTCTTGCTAAAGCCTGTCTGGCTTCAGATTTAAATAAAAGTTGTTTAGGCATTATATATTTCCTCCTTTTGAAGTTGTTATTCTGCTATTGCTAGAACGTCGTCTTTACCGAGGATAAGATACTCTTCATCATCTATCTCTACTTCCGTTCCTCCGTATTTGGCAAAGATGACCGTGTCTCCCTTCTTGACCCCTCTAAAATCTGGTCCGACTGCTATTACCTCACCCCGTTGAGGTTTATCTTTACTAGCAGTTTCAGGAAGAAATATTCCTCCTTCTGTCTTTTCTTCCTGTTTAAAGGGTTTCACTACAATCCTTTTTCCTAGAGGCTTAATTTTCATCCTTTCTCCTCCCTTTATATTATTTTTTTATTTTCACAGCATATTCCCGCAGTCCATAATTATATACATTTCAAAAAACCTGTCAAGTCGAGGTCCACGAAAAATTAAGAGCTTCTAAAACTGAGATTTAGTGTGCATTCTAGAGACAGTCAAGACAGAATTGACTTCTTTTTGGAGAAGACAAAAGATACACACTGTTAAAAATCAGCCTTGCCATAAAACAAAGTTTACCCAGCCGTCCTCAATCAAAGAGGGTCTTTATCCAAGGAGCATAGGTTTGCTCTCTTTTTTGGAGATTAAAATAATTATTATTCTTTAAGAAGCTGTCCAAGCCAGAGCAAGTCCTCCTCCTCAGATTTCGTTTAAATACTTCTAGGATGAAGGTTTTCTTTCAATTTTTTTTAAATCTTGAGTGACTTGACAAGTAGCTGTAAATGGGTATTTAATAGACGATGAGGATATATCCTGCTCAATGATAAGGTAAGGATACGATGAAAAGGGATATAAGTCGGAGGATTTCACCTTTCATCCAGCCGTTCAGACTACGGCAAAACAGTTTAGGCAAGCAGTTCAGGGAATGATTGATTTCATTAAAGAGAGCATATCATAGGAAAGGAGGAAACCTGGAAGATGCAGAACCTATCAGGGGTATGGGCTCCTATTTGTACTCCCTTTACCAAAAGTGAGATAGATATTGGAAAGTTGGAGCATAATATGGAAATATATTCTAAAACGAAACTGCGAGGCTATTTTGCCCTGGGAAGTAACGGTGAGGCTTGCATGTTGAATGAGGAGGAGAAGAAAAGGGTACTGCGTACGGTTTTGAGGAGAAAAGAGAGTAATCAACTGTTGATGGCTGGTTGCAGTCATGAGTCTCTTCCAGGAACCATTGCTCTTACCAAGCTCGCTGCTGATGAAGGAGCTGATGTTGCCAGCATCATGACGCCCCATTACTTCAAGAAAGCAATGACCGATGACGCATTGATTTGCTTCTTTCGAGCCGCAGCAGATAACTCTCCTCTGCCAGTAGTATTGTACAATGCTCCGGGATTTGCTGCAGGAGTAGCACTTTCAGTTAAGGCTGTGCTGAGGTTAAGTGAGCATCCCAATATCATAGGCATGAAGGATAGTGCACCAACAGGACCCAACATCTTTTTGTCCATTATAGACAGGAAAAAGCTTTCAATTCTAGCAGGATCAGCTAATTTCTTTCTTCCCTCCCTAGTGATGGGAGCTGTGGGGGGAGTATTATCAGCAGCTAATTTTTTGCCTCAGGCCTGTTGTCGTCTATATGAGATATTTCAGCAGGGAGATATGGAAGAGGCGAGGAAGCTCCAGTATGCAATTCTGCAAATTAACCGAGAAGTATCAGGCAGGCATGGAGTGGCTGGTGTGAAAGTAGCTATGGATTTCACCGGATTTTCTGCTGGTGATCCTCGGCTTCCTTTGCTGCCACTAAGCTCAACTGAGCGAGAGTGCATTCGTCTTGCTTTAGAAAAATTTATGGAAGAGTATCCCCAATTCAGAAATCACTTCATTTCCGAACCATTTTGTGGCGAGCTGAATAAAACTCCCAATTAATATCAGAAAAAAGATATTCAAGCGGAGGTAAAACATGAGATACCTTATTAATGTCCAGGACTTAAAACCAGATGAAGATAAGCGTTCTTTACGTTTCAATGTCAAGAGCCGTAAAAATGAGGTTCTGAGGGATACGTATTTCCTTATAGACCCTGAAAATTCTTCCTCACGAAATCTGAAAATGGGACATACAACCATTTACCCCACAGGGAAGACAACCGGTCATGTACATGAGGACATAGAAGAAGTTTATTTCGTAGTTTCTGGAGAAGGCCTGATGAAAATTGGAAACGAGGAGTTTCCGATAAAAGCTGGAGATGCCTTCTATGTATCTCCTGGCGAGTACCATACGACCTATCAGAAGGGAAATCTTCCTCTAACAGTCGTCTGGGTGACCTGCCACCTGACCAATGATGGAAGTGAAACATGAAATATCAACTTATGCTGATTGACGGAGAATGGGTTGAGGCAGCTGATGGCGGCTTCATCAACGTTATTAACCCTGCTACCGAGGAGGTGTTTGCCCAGGTGCCACGGGCGAGAGAAGAAGACGTGGCCAGTGCTATTAAATCTGCAGATGTTGCTTTTCCTGAATGGGCAAAATTATCGCCGGCTGAACGAGGTAATTACTTACGAGCTGCTAGCGAGCTGGTGATGCAACGTTATGAGGAAATCGGTCGTATTATGACCGAAGAGCAAGGCAAACCCCTGCTTGAAGCCCAAGGCGAGGTAAAAAAGGCCGCCCTTATTTTACGGTACTACGCAGAAGAAGGGGAACGTGTCTATGGTCGCATTGTGGCCAATGTTGAGGCCGATACGGAGAGTCGGGTAATCTATCAGCCGGTTGGTCCTGCAGCAGCAATCTCCCCGTGGAACTACCCTGTTGAATTACTTGCCTGGAAGGTGGGTGGAGCGCTGGCTGCCGGATGTACGATGATAGCCAAGCCCCCTTCGCTTACGCCTCTGTCCCCTTTATTGTTTCTCCAGTGTTTGGTTGATGCCGGTGTACCGCGTGGGGTGGTGAATGCTGTCACAGGATCAGGAACAGTGGTGGGGCGTCAACTTATTGCCAGTCCTATTGTCAAGAAGGTGGCTTTCACTGGATCGACGGAGGTGGGGAGAATAGTTCTGGCCGATTGTGCCTCTTTCCTGAAGAAAGTTTCTTTGGAATTGGGGGGGCATTGCCCGTTGATAGTCTGCCGAAATTGTGATTTGGAGGCAGTCGTACAGGGAGCGGTGCGGCGTTCATTCCGGAATATGGGCCAGATATGCATCGCTATCAATCGCATCTACGTCGACCGAGAAATCTACCACGATTTTCTTGAACGGTTCGTCAAGGAGACAACTGAATTAGTGATTGGGAATGGTTTGACTAAAGTGCCTTGCGATTTGGGTCCCATGGTGGATGGGAGAGGAGTAAAAAAGGCCCAGCGTCATATTACGGATGCTTTGGAAAAAGGAGCCAAGATAGCCTACGGTGGGAAGCGACCAGAGGGTGAGGAGTTTCGCAAAGGATTCTTCTTTGAACCAACCATTCTTACCAATGTGAACCAGCATATGCTGGTGATGCGGGAGGAAACATTCGGTCCTGTGGTGGGAGTGATGTCATTTGAGGACTTGGATGAAGCCATTGCTCTAGCGAACGATACCTCATATGGTTTAGCCTCCTATGCCTTTACTAACAACCTTGATGAGGCTGACCGTCTTTCCCGGGAACTTCAATCTGGTAATGTGGCCATTAATAATGTGGACGCAGGTGTTATAAACGCTCCTTACGGAGGCTGGAAGGAAAGCGGCCTGGGACACGAACATGGCCCGGAAGGACTATACGAGTATCTAAAGGTCAAACATGTGCGCCTGCGCTTTCTACACAGCGGCCGCTAATGAGAAGCGAGGAAAAACTTATGGCTGGTGAATACCTCATAGGAATTGATATAGGAACCTCGGGATGTAAGTCGATTCTTATCGATGGCGAGGGTAAGGTCATCGGTTACTCATTACAGGAATACCCACTTCTCTCTCCGCGGCCGGGATGGACAGAACAAGATCCTGCAGACTGGTGGAAAGCTGTTCAGGTCAGTGTATGGCGATTGTTGCGGAAGACCGGCATCTCCAGTAATGCTGTGAAATGTCTTGGGTTGAGCGGCCAGATGCATGGTCTGGTGGCCTTAGATAAGGATTGCCAAGTTCTGCGACCAGCTATCTTGTGGAATGATCAGAGAAGTATGGTCCAGTGCCAACGTATTCACGAAATTGTTGGTGGCATTCCCCGGCTCCTGGAGTTGACCAATAACCAGATGCTCCCGGGCTACACCGGGGGAAAGATTCTATGGATGCGGGAGCAGGAACCCAAACTCTATAAGAGGACACGCCTCTTTCTCAATCCCAAGGATTACATTCGGTATGTCCTAACAGGGGAATTTGCCACGGAGGTCTCAGACGCCTCAGGAACCGGTCTGTTTGACGTCCGGCAACGCCGGTGGTGCGATCAGCTTCTCACCTTGCTTAATATACCCATTGAACGCCTGCCCCGGTGCTTCGAATCTCCCGAGATCACCGGCCGAATTACGAAAAGGGCATCGGAAGTAACCGGTCTGCCGGTAGGCCTTCCAGTAGTTGGAGGGGGAGGAGATGCTGTGATACAGACAACAGGAATGGGTTTGGTAAAACCTGGCATACTTGGAATCACCATCGGTACGGCAGGGATCGTAGCTATGGGATTGGACAGGTTTCATCCCAATGCTGACGGACGGCTGCAGATATTCTGCAATAACAGTCCCGGCACATGGCATGTTATGGGCGTAACATTGGCCGCTGGTGGCTCCTACAGGTGGTTCCGAGACGCGTTGTGCGAGGTAGAAAAGGAAAAGGCCAGGCAGATGGGCCAGGAGGTTTATCAAATCATGGAAGAGATTGCGTCTGCTGCACCTGCAGGATCGCGAGGGCTGATATTTCTGCCTTATCTGATCGGTGAGCGCTGTCCGTATAGTGATCCAGCAGCACGCGGTGGGTTCATTGGCTTGAGTTTACAGCACGGACGTCCGGAAATTACCAGAGCCATCCTGGAAGGGGTAGTCTTCAGCCTTAGGGATGTATTCGAATTAATCAACACTATGGAGAGTTCGGTCAAGGAGATCAGGACCTCTGGGGGTGGGTCACTGAGCTCTCTCTGGCGACAAATACAGGCTGATGTGTTTCAATGTCCGGTGATAACTGTGAGCGGAAGTAGGGAAGGCGGTGCCTATGGGGCAGCTTTAGTAGCGGGGATCGGTGTGGGTATCTGGAAAAGTGTTAATGAAGCAGTAAAGGTTCTTAAGATAGAGACTGAGACGATTCCCGACCCTCGAAACAAGGAAGTTTATGAGAAACTCTACGGTGTCTACCACGGTCTCTATAAGACCCTGAAGCCCAGCTTCGATGCCATAGCACAAAGCCAAAGGCAAGAGATAAGTTTTCATACGACAAAGGAGAAAACAGATGAGTTATGTTAATATGCGTGATATGCTTTCTAAGGCTAGTCACGAAAAATATGCGGTTGGTGCATTCAACATTGTGGACGCGATGACTGCGGCGGCCGTTGTTCGGGCAGCAGAGGCAAAAAGGGCGCCAGCAATAATACAGACCTCGGTTAAGACGGCAAAACTCTACGGATGTGCCTTCTTAGTGGCAACAGTGAAGGCTCTTGCCAAGAAAGCAAATGTCCCCATTGCCCTTCATCTTGACCACTGTAAAGATCTGAGTCTTATCCACTCCTGCGTGAAGGCAGGCTACTCATCAGTAATGATAGATGCTTCTAGTTTTCCATTCGAAGAAAACATAAGGATGACCAAAGAAGTAGTGGAGATGGCTCATCCACATGATGTAACTGTTGAGGGAGAACTGGGAGCAATAGTAGGGGTAGAAGATGATATTCATGTCAAGGAACAGGAATCACATCTAGCCAATCCCGAGCAGGCTCTTGAATATGTTAGTCAAACTGGAGTGGATGTTTTTGCTCCGGCCATAGGCACAGCTCATGGTATCTACAAAGGTGAGCCAAAGATAGCCTTTGACCTCCTTGGGAGAATAGCCGGAGAAATAAGAGCTGCCATTGCCATCCACGGAGGAACCGGTCTTTCGGATGAGGTCTTCAAAAAGTGTATAAGTTTAGGAGGGGCAAAAATAAATATTTCCACCCAAATAAAGCATGCTTTCAAGGACTCACTTTCAGAATACTTCCGGAAAAGTCCACAAGTTTATGAACCAGTAAAGATTCTTGCTTATATGCGAGATAAAGTTCAAGAAGTTATTGAATCCTTTATAGAGAAGTTCGGATCCGAAGGGAAAGCATAGAAAAGAAGGGGGAAAAGAATGGCAGAACTTGAAGCGGTTATTTTTGACCAGGATGGAGTAATTGCTGATACCGAGAGGGATGGACACCGAGTTGCCTTTAACAGGGCTTTCAAAGAGTTTAATCTTAACATTGAATGGGGTGTCAAGACCTACGGTGAACTTCTAAAAGTGGGAGGGGGTAAGGAGAGAATGCGCCATTATCTTATTCGGGAAGGTCTGGATAAAAATATCGAGGATGTTGATACACTCATTAAAGAAGTTCATAAACGAAAGACAGAGATATTTATGGAGATAATCGGGGAAGGACAGATGGGACTACGTCCCGGTGTAGCCCGTCTTGTCAGGGAATGCCATGATGCCAATCTCAAATTAGCTGTCTGCTCCACGGCAAATGAACGGGCGGTTAATACACTCCTTCGCACCCTCTTTGGAGAGAAAGGTTATGGTTGGTTTGATGTGATTCTGGCTGGAGATATTGTCAGGGCAAAGAAGCCTGACCCGGAGATATATAATCTAGCCAAAGAAAAGTTGGCTGTTTCTTCAATTAATTGTGTTGTCATAGAAGATAATCGAAACGGGCTTCTGGCAGCAAAAGGTGCTGGCATGAGATGTATTATTACTGTAAATAGCTATACTCAGAGTGAGGATTTCAGCGGGGCCGACCTGGTTATTACCTCCCTGGGTGACGTAGGCAGAGACAAGACAGAGATTCTGGCTGGAGGGAAAAACCTCACTTTTGAAGGTCAGATCACTGTTTCTCTTCTTCGTCAAGTCATTGGAAAGGAGAAATAGAGCCAAATGAGGTCTTGTATGAAAAAAGTGCTTTTATCCCAGCCTATTCATGAAACTGGGATGAAATTGCTCAAAGGAAAAGCTGAAATAATCATTGCTCCGGACACCTCTGAGGCAACAATGCGTAAATTATGCAGAGATGTTCATGGGGTTATACTGCGCACTACTTCCCGGGTGAGCAAAGGGGTGATTGCCCAGGCGAAAATCCTTCAAATTATCTCACGAACAGGAGCCGGCGTAGACAATGTGGATGTTCGAGCAGCTACCAAAGGGGGAATCCTGGTATGTAACCTTCCGGGAGTCAATAGTCTATCTGTGGCTGAACACACCGTTGCTTTCATTCTCATCCTTGCCAAACGCCTACCATTTATGGACAAATGGACCCGACAAGGAAATTGGAACAGTCGGAATAGGTACGAAGCCGCAGATTTAAAGGGTAAGGTTCTGGGGCTCATTGGAGTAGGTAATATAGGTTCCCGAGTTGCCAGGATCTGTCAGGGGGCTTTTAATATGCGGGTCCTGGGATATGATCCTTTTCTCTCTAGGGGGAGCGAAACGAAGGATGGTATCCAATTTTGCAGTGATATTGGCCAGGTTTTTCAGGAAGCTGATTTTGTATCCGTGCATGTGGCAGGTACTGCTCAAACGCGCAACCTAATTAGCTGGGACATATTAAGCAGGATGAAAGAATCTGCTTATTTTATCAATACCTCCCGGGGAACAGTGGTAGATGAGGAGGCTTTAATCAAAGCCCTCAAAGAAGGTAAAATTGCTGGTGCTGCCCTGGACGTATTTAGGCAAGAGCCCCCTTTTAAGAATAACCCTCTCTTAAAGATGGAAAACGTTATTCTCTCGCCTCACTCAGCATCACTAACAAAAGAGTGTGTCTCCCGCTTGGCCAGGGGAGCTGCACAGGCAGTTCTCGATCTTTTCTCCGGCAGACTGCCGAAGAATATCTTTAACCGAAAGGAACTAGAAGAAGCTGGCTTCATCAAAGAAGGTCGACTTATTAAGAAGATTCAGAACAAAAGAGCGTCTTAATTGAACAAAAAATCCTATATATTAGCGATAGATATTGGAACATCTTCCCTGAAAGCTGGATTATTTAACAAGAGTTATCAGTTGTTTGTTGTGCGCCAGGCTGAATACTCTTACCATTCGTTTGGGATGTGTGTTCAGATAGAGCCAGAAGAGATATGGAAAGCCTTTCTGAAAGTTATGGATGGACTGAGAGATTATTTAAGCCAGGTAGAAACGGTTGTACCATGTGTGTTCAGTCCTGCTTTGATTGCCTTGGATGAGGATGGCAACGCTCTTTACCCTGCTATTATCCACTGGGATAGAAGAAGTGTTAAACAGGCTAAAGAGGCTCTTGCCAAGGTGGGCAAGGAAAAGTTTCTTCACATAGCCGGCAACATACCCTATCCGGGAGGTATCTCTGTAACCAGTATTCTGTGGCTTAAAGAAAAGGAAAAACAAATCTTTGAAAAAGCCTTTAAGTTTGGCCATATGAATACCTTTTTTGTGAAAAGACTCACCGGTAGGTGGAGTATTGACCCCACTAATGCCTCACTTACAGGTCTTTACAATACCGTAGCCTACTCAGACTGGAGTGAAGAGATTGCCCGAGAGCTGGAGATTCCTCTTGAAAAACTTCCCCCGGTTATTCCCTCAACCGAGATTGTGGGTAACGTTACCCGAGAAGTCGCCAGGAGCACAGGCATGAGATGCGGGACACCTGTAATAATGGGCTCAAACGATACCTCAAGTGCGGCGCTTGGGGCAGGAGTACTTAAGGGCGGCCAGATTCTCAACATTTCGGGGAGTTCAGAAATTTTAACCATATGTATGGATCGACCCATTCCGCATGAAAAATATTACCTGCGTACGCATCCTCTTCTCAATAAGTGGCTTATGTTTGATATCACAACTGGTGGATTTGCCCTGGAGTGGTTTCGGTCCCAGTTTTGCAGAGAAATGAGTAAAGAGGAGTTTTACAGTTCATATCTGAGAAAGCTTATGGAAAAGAAGATGAGCTCTTCTGTTAATTTCAATCCTTATCTTGCCGGAGACAGAACCAGCCTAAGACAGAAAAAGGCTTCTTTTTCCGGTCTTACTCTGAGTTCCAGCAGGGATGATTGTGTCTTTGCTTTGATGGAGGGAACAGTGGGGCGTATGAAAAAAACTCTCAAAAAAATGGCTAAACTCATAGATCTGGATAGGACTATATATCTTACCGGGGGAGGAGTAAACGAGACTCTAATGAGCTATAGAAGAAGGTTATTCTCAGGATTTAATATTGTAGCAAAGGATAACTGCTCTCTGAAGGGCTGTGCCTACATGGCCAAAATGAAACTTGGATAACAGAAGGTTGGAATCGGACTGAAATCTCCCATAATGGAGCTATACATTGTTTTTAGAAAAGTGGCTAGCTACCTAAAAAACAGAATATTAAGATATTCAAAACCTATATTGGTGAATATGTAACTTCTCTCGACATGGCCGGATGTTCTATTTCACTTTTAAAACTGGACCAAGAAATGAAGAGGTTGCTTTTAGTCCCGGTAGATATTCCTTCAACTATCTTGTGGTTAGAAGAACTTGAACGATTCATACTATGGAAATGAGGAAACATAAACTCTTCTGTTGTTTTTTCTTAAGAAAGTGTGCAGTATCATTATAGCCAAGAGAAAGAAGTTTTTGACAGAATTTCATAATAATATAGAATAAAACTTGAAATAACCAAGACTCTGGTAAAAAGTTAAGTAAAAATAGACTCTTTGACGCATAAATACTGACGAAATACGTCATAGTGATTCCTTATCCACCTCAGGAAGTAACTATAGTTAGAGTATAAGGGTCAAAAAATCAAGTTAAGGAGGTGATGATAGCTGCTTTAGAGACACAGATCCTTAACTAAATCCAATTATAGAAGAAGGAGATTCAAATGGTTTTCACTAGACAAAAAGTAAAAAAAATAATTACGCTAATGTTAGTAGGGATGTTCATACTAGGATTGAGTTTTTCTATGGCCAATGCACAGAAAATCTCTGTTACAATATGGGATGGGTTTACAGAAGGAGCATCCGATCGAGCTTGTGAGGAAATATATGCATCTTTTGAAAAACTACATCCGCAGGTGCAGATTCTACGTCAGGCGGTGGGAACATCAGAGCAGATGCACCCTTTGATTAAGCCAGCTTTAAGCTCGGGAACAGGCCCGGACATCATTAATGATCTTACAGCTGGTGGTTATTGGCGCCACTTAGCCAAAGCAGGGTTACTTTTACCTCTGGATACATTCTACGAAGAATACGGTTGGAATGAAAGAATCTTCCCGTGGTCAAAACCCCTTACGACTTTGGGCGGCCACGTATATGGCATTGCCGATGAACTTGAGTTTATAGGTGTTTACTACAATCAAGATATCTTCAAACAAATGGGGCTTAGTGTTCCCAACACCTACCAGGAGTTCCTCGGTGTTTGTGAAAAATTGAAATCTGGAGGGTATATCCCAATTGCCTTTGCTAATCAAGCTAAATGGCCTGCCTATCATCAGTTTAGCATATTTGTCAATAACCTCATTGGGGCGGAAAAGACAGGAGAGATTCTATTTGGCAATGGTCGATGGGATACTCCTGAAGTCGAGAAGGCGATAAAATTGTTCTTTGTAGATATGTACGGCAAAGGCTATTTCATTCCGGGTACTAATGGGGTAACCTACGATGACGGCAATATGCTTTATTATGCCGGTAGGGCTGCCATGCATATCACTGGAACCTGGCTGCTTGGCTCGATAGAAGAATACGTTAAAGATTTCGAAACGGGTTTTTTCTATTTCCCTTCGATAGAAGGCCGTCCCATTGCCCCTCCTGCAGGGTTTGGTTCCGCAGCGTTTATTTCTAGTGCAACAGCTCGCCCAGAAGTCGCCGCCTCAATTCTAAACTATCGATACACCGAAAGTGCAGCGAGGATATGGCTAGGAGAAGGTAAGAGAATTGCTCCCATTTCCTTTGATACCACTGGTCTTGAGCTCTCACCGTTAATGTCTTTCGTTGTTCAAAGTTTGAGTGATGTAGTGGAAAAAGGATTCAGTATGGGATATAACATAGACATTTATGCTCCTACGAATTTTAACCTGATGCAAGGAGATGGCTTTCAAGCGGTTATGGCAGGACAGAAGACACCTCGAGAACAGGCGGCTGACCTGCAGACTGAATGGGAAAAGGCTAAAGAAATGGGATTGATTGAGTAAATTTTTTTGGGTAGATTGGGGAGAACTCACTTCATGTTCTCCCCAAGCACCCTCAATCTGAAGAAAAGGAATAAACAGTGACTCGCAGCAGATATTGGAGGAATAACCTAATAGGATATTCTTTTATATTTTTCCCATTTCTAGTCTATGTTATTTTTGTTTTGTATCCCGTATTTGGAACCCTGCAACTGAGTTTCACAAACTGGGATGGCTTTGAGCGCGTCAAGCATTTCGTAGGAATGGCCAATTATGTTAGAATGTGGAAGGACCCCTTTTTCCTTAAAAGTCTGTATCATAATTTGATTTGGATTCTGATAGGAACCTCTCTTCCTATAGTTATTGGTTTGCCACTAGCAGTAATCCTTTGGAGTGGTGTGAAAGGGTTCCAGGTATTTCGTACAATCTATTTTATGCCGTTAGTACTGTCCTCAGTGGTGGTAGGTATTATATGGGGTTGGATCTATAACCCCGTATTTGGGATTGCCAATGAATTTCTCCGTATGATAGGCTTGAACTCGTTGACGAGAGCCTGGCTAGGCGATACTTCAACAGCACTACCAGCTCTCATCATCGCAGCTGCATGGCAGTATTACGGATTTTGCGTTATTATTTTTTTGGCTGGGCTCCAGAATGTCGATATCTCTTTGATAGACGCAGCCAAAATTGATGGAGCTAATTCATTGCAGCGTTTTTTCTATGTTATAGTTCCTCAAATGAGAAATGTATTAACTATGATTATATTATATACACTAATTGGGGGATTCAAGGTGTTTGATTTAGTATTTGTAACGACCCGGGGAGGACCAGCAGGTGCTACAGAACTTCTAGCTACCTATTTATTCAAACAAGCTTTTCAAATTAATTACGTAGGTTACGCGGCAGCTATTGCTATCGTTTTAGCATTTTTCGTGATAGTTGTATCAGTGTTATTTATCCGTCTAAGAGAAAGAATTGCTTGAATGAAGCTTAAAATAGCAAAGATGTTTTGCGGTTTACCACGGTATGTGGTGGTAATAATATTTGCTGTTGTTAGTTTGACGCCTTTAATCTGGGTATGGTCCTCTGCTCTTAAAACTCATATGGAAATATTCATTAACCCGTTTGCTCCTCCGTCTAAACTTCATATTGATAATTTGACTAAAGCATGGAATGTAGGCAGATTTAGTAAGTATACTCTTAATAGCGTGATTATAACTGTTCCAACTGCTGCGGGAGTGATTTTTCTTTCCAGTTTAGCAGGTTATGCATTTGGTAAACTGCAATTTTACGGTCGTGACATCCTGTTTTATGTTTCCCTGTTTGGGCTAACTCTCCCCTTCCAAGCCGTCATGATACCACTGTATTATCTGATGTTGGACATAGGAATCATTTCCACTTACCCAGCTGTTATCTTGCCAGCCATTGGATTCGGACTTCCTTTCGGAACATTTATGATGAGAGCTTTCTTCAAAAGTATACCCACTGAGGTAATGGATGCGGCACGTGTTGATGGTTGCAGTGATTTACAGATCTTTCTGAAGATTATGCTACCTTTAGCTCTGCCAGCTATAAGTACGCTAGCTGTACTTCAGTCTTTATGGACATGGAATGAATTGCTCATCCCTCTCCTATTTTTGCAACGCGAAGAACTACACCCCCTCACTTTAGGATTGATGTTTTTCCAAGGCCGCTACACTCAGGATTATGGTCTTATCTTTGCTGGAGCAACCATTATGAGTTTACCTATAGTTGGCTTTTATCTTCTTCTCCACCGGCATTTTATTAAAGGTATAACTGCCGGTACCATAAAGTAGGTTAGAGCAATACGATGCTCAGTAATTCTATCTGTTTCATGGCTTCACCTTCGCAGATATGCTTATAGCGCTTCCTTTATTTTTCTTACCTAAAATTAATTACTCTATAGGAGGATAAGTTATGTCAAAAGAGATTGTAGCAATTGCTCCAGGACAAATAATTCTAAGAAGATATGAGGAAAAATCACCCGAGCTAAATCAGGTATGTATAAGAAGTGAACTTTCAGCTGAGAAGCACGGTACCACTGTCACATTCTACAAAGGACTTACCTCCCATAGCGAGAAAACATGGGATGATGAACTAGAGCTTTTTCTTCCTCAAAAAGGCGGAACCTCAATTTTCCCATTGCATTTAGGAAATATCACTGTTGGAACAGTGACAAAGGTAGGTAAAGAGGTGGCTCGTTTTAAAGTAGGTGACAGAGTTTGGGGTTATCTGCCTATACGCAAAAACCATAGTATAGAAGAGGATAGAGTGTATCTTGTTCCTCCTGGTTTAAGGGACGAGCAAATCGTATGTATCGATCCTGCAGTTGTTGCCTTAATGTCGGTGCGTGAAGCCCGCTTCAGTCTTGGAGACAAAGTGGCAATATTCGGCCTGGGTGCTATAGGCTTATTAGTAGTACAAATGGCAAAGCTCTCTGGAGCTACATTCATCGTAGGGATAGACCCAGTTTCAAGCAGAAGGAAATTAGCTAAAAAGTATGGAGCAGATCTTACCATAGATCCAACTGCATCAGATGCTGGATTGGAAATAAAATTAGCCACAGAGAAAAAAGGAGTTGATATAGCAATAGAGGTAAGTGGTTCATACAAGGCTCTCCATCAGGCTATCAGAGGGGTAAGATATGGTGGAAGGATAGTCCCAGTCTCCTTTTATCATGGAGAGGCAAAGGACTTAAATTTAGGAGACGAGTGGCACTTAAATCGTTATACAATGGTCTCTGGAATTAGGGTAGAAAGCGAACCATATAGAGATCATCCTCGTTGGGATAGGCAGCGTATATATAAAACAGTTATTGAACTTTTTCAGAAAAAGAATCTTAGCATAAACGACTTACTTCATATAGTAGATTTTGGTGATGTTCTTGAAGCCTACAGGACAATTGATGAGCATCCTGACAGATGGATTAAGCTGGCAGTTAAATACAGAAGGGGAGAAGAATGAAGCTAGCTATACAAGAAAATTTGATTCCTGGGAAAAGCTTTTTGGAGAAAATGCACAGGGCTGAAGAATACGGTTTTCAGGCAATTGAGGTTTGGGGGACAAATCTTACAAATAGAGTAGATGAAATTACAAAATCTATCTCTAAAAGCAGAATAAAAATAAGTACCATCTGTGCAGGATATAGGGGCTCCTTGCTCAGCGCAGAAAAAAGGGAAAGAGATATCGCCGTCAAAGATATAAAGGATCTTCTGAGCATAGGCTCAGATCTTGGAGTAGTTGGCCTTATAGTAGTGCCCATTTTTGGTCCGCCTCAGCTTCCCGATCTCTCCCCTTGGAAGAAAACAGAGGACATAGAAAAAGCTCTTCTGGTGAAGCTTCTGAGAGAAATAGGAGAAAAAGCAGAAAAGGTGGATTGTTTATGTCTTCTCGAGCCTTTAAATCGGTATGAAACCCATTTAGTCAAGACAGTAGGGCAAGCAATTGAGATAGTTAAGAAGGTAAACAGTGCAGGGATAAGAGTTATGCCTGACTTTTTCCATATGAGTATTGAGGAGGCAAAAATAGATGAGGCTATTAAAAAGGGAAAGGATTTCATCCATCATATTCATTTAGCTGACTCTAATCGACTGTTGCCGGGCTATGGACATACTGACTTTAAAGCTCGATTTACTCCTTTAAAAAAAATAGGATATGATAAATATATGGCTTTAGAATGTAAGGTTCCTGGTTTGGCAGAAAAAGAATTACCTGAATGCGTAAACTATCTGAAAAAGTGCATAGAATAAGGAATTAAGGATGTAAAACTCTACCAAAACACTTGATAATAAAGGGTTTAGAATAAAATTACTCAAAAACTTTTGATATTACTGCTAAATTTTAAAGAAGGCTAAAAGATGTCTAAGATTAAAATGGGAGTGGTAGGGCTGGGGATTACAAGGTGGACTATCTGAAAATTATCTTCTCCGTCGTTATTTGGAGGAAATAGACCAAGATCTCTCACCGGTTCATATGAATTTCTCCGATTTAAAATCGTTATACATCTCACTTTAACATTTAGGATGACAGGGGATAGGGTAAAATGATTTGACAGGAGGATCTGTCATGAAAGTCTATATTTGCATGGATATGGAAGGTATTTCCAATGTGGTGACCAGTTATCAGCTGATGCCAAATGGTTCAACTCCTGCGCTTCAGGAAATCCGGGAGATTGCTACTCGTGAAGTGAATGCAGCTGTCCAAGGAGCTTTCGAAAGTGGTGCTACAGAAGTCTTGGTTAATGAAAATCACTCGGGTGGTGAAATCATCCCGGAATTGTTGGACCATCGGGCACATCTATTCGCAGGCAAGCCGAAACGACTGATGACAGCCGAGGCACTAGAGGATTATGATGTTCAGTTTCTTATCGGTCTGCACGCCCGCATGGGTTCTGCTGATGGAGTATTGGATCACACCTGGTGTCCAAAGAACATAGCTAATTTTCGCGTGAATGGGAAACCGATGGGTGAGATTGGACTAAATGCACTATACGGTGCCGAATTCGGGATTACAACGGCCCTGGTCACAGGCTGCGAAGCAGCATGTGCGGAAGCAAAAAATCTACTGGGCAATATTGAGACAGTGATCGTCAAGAAAGGATACGGCCGTTTCGCTGCAATTTGCCCTCATCCGGAGGTTAATCGGAAACGCATACGAGCCGCCGCTGCAGATGCCTTGCGAAACATCGAACATATCAAACCGCTGACGATGAAAAAGCCAATGAGGCTGGAATTTGATTTTTTCACCTCTCAACAGGCCTTGATGTGTACGCTCATTCAGGGTTGTGAACGAGTATCGGATCGGACCGTCCGCTTTCAGGTGCCGAATTTTAAGGAGGGTATTCGTGTCTATATGCTGACGGCCATCGTACATAATGCGGGTAGTGATCCGGTCTATTGATAAGAATAACAGAAAATTTGTTAGCGAAATAAGAATGTTTAGTGTGTATCTCCTGGAAGACCTTAACTGGGGATGGAGGAGAATTGTAAAAAATATGGTGAGGATTCACTACCTTTTCCGATAATGAAGAGAGAAGGTTACTAATTCTTAGGGGGATTCAAGAACCAAAAATTAAGCAATTTTTGGAGGAACTAGTAAATGAGTCTTTATACAATTCCCTTTAAAAAAGGTGTTACTACGCAGGTCAAGATCGATGATGATAATTTCCTCTTTAATGCGGTACCACTGAAGCCTGATCAGGTCCCCGAAGAGGATAGGGTGATCAAAGAAGCTCTGGAAACTCCAATTGGCACCGGTAAACTCGAGGAGCTCATCCGACCTAAGAATCGTGTGGCAGTGTTAACTGATGATATCACCCGACCAACTCCCAGTGCTAGAATCCTACCCCAGGTTTTGTCAAGAATCAAGAAGGCCGGTGTGCCAAGATCGAGAGTTCAGATCATTATGGCGCTGGGAACCCACCGTCCGATGACAGAGGAGGAACTTGAGATTAAGCTGGGTCGCCGCGTTATGGATGATTACGAGGTGACCAACCGGGATTACCGGGACACCTCTAACTTTGTTTCTCTTGGAAAAACAGAGAGCGGTACACCCATCGAATTATATCGGGAAGTCATCGAGGCCGATTTTATTATTGCAATAGGTAATATTGTTCCTCACATATCTTCGGGTTGGGGAGGCGGATCGAAGATAATCCTGCCAGGTGTGTGCAGCCAAAAGACCACTGATATGATGCACCTTATGGCTTGTGTTGTGCAACCGGTACTTGAGGTAATCGGTACCAGGGATAATAAGCCCCGTGCAGAGATGGATACAATAGCAGAAAAAGTTGGTCTTAACTTCATCGTAAATACTGTGCTAGATGAAGAGAATAACATCCTGGCTGTCTTTGCTGGACACTTTATTCAAGCTCATAGAAAGGGTGTAGAAGCAGCCGAGAAATTGATGGTTGTTCCTATACCTGGCCAGGCCGACATCCTCATCGTTTCTGCAAATCCATGTTATTTTGACTATTGGCAGGGCGTCAAACCATACGCCTATTCGCACCGGGCAGTTAGAAGAGAAGGCGTCATTATTTTCTTACTGGATGGAGGAGAGGGACTCTGCGGCGATGCGCCTTCTCACGAGAAGACCATGCGCAAATATCTTCTCCATTCGTTTAAAGACCTCGAGGCAGCAGTTGACAGGGGGGAGGTTGATGACATTGTCGGCTTAAATGTCCCTATGTATCATTCAACCCTGCGCCACAGAGTTACTACGTTCTGTGTAACCAATCACCTTTGGCAAGAGGACATCAAGGCTTTGGGCTTTATTTCAGCACCGAATGTGCAAACCGCTCTTAAGAGGGCCTTTGAGATTGTGGGGCAGGACGGAAAGGTGGGAATCATCCCTTATGGTGGTGAAACCCTTACTCGATTGGAAGATAATTCAAAGCCCTGGCGTGAAGAATCAAGCTAAGGAATACCGTGGCCGATAAATGAAGAAAGTCAAAGAAGTTACTCATAAATATACTGGCTTCAATGTGGCATATAGCTCAAGTTAAAATTTGTTATGGCCTTAAAGAATCAATAGATAAAGGGATGGGTACAAACAATGAAGGCATTGGTAAAGTGGGGATGTGGTAAAGAGAATATGGGAATCCGCCAGGTAGCAAAACCTAGCGTCGGTCAAAACGATCTGCTTATCGAGGTGGCTGCAGTGGGTATCTGTGGGTCTGATCTACACATCTGGAGAGACGAAAAAGAACATAAAGAACCGGTAACGCTGGGACACGAATACGCCGGTGTGGTTACAGAAAAGGGCTCTGAGGTTGGTGAGGAATGGCAGGTTGGTGATCGTATCTGCGGTGACCTGGAGACTGAAAAGGGACGTATCGGTACCCATGTAAACGGAGCCTATGCACCGCTTCTATCCATTCCCAAGCGACTGGCGCATCGCTTGCCGAATAACCTCTCATTTGAAGAGGGTGCATTGATTGAGTTGGTGACATGCATGAGCTATTCAGCGATGTATCGCAGTCGCATCTGGCCGGGTGACTTTATTGTAATTGCCGGTCCAGGACCTATCGGCCTGACCATGTTGCAAATGGTGAAGCTGTTTACTCCCCGTGCAGTCATGGTGACCGGCCTTAAGTCTGATGGCAAGCGGTTGGCCAAGGCAAAAGAGTTGGGTGCGGACTATACCTTCTACAGCGAAGACGAGCCGGTTAAGAAAGTGATGCGTCTTACAGATGGCAAAGGTGTGGACGTATGCATTGATGCTTCCGGCGGCGAGGTAGCCATTAAACAGTGCCTTCGCATGGTACGTATAGGCGGTTGGGTTACAGTTGTCGGTTTATGGGGACGCGATTTCAAGACTAATCTCGATATGATTCCCTATCATTGCCTGACCGTTCGTGGTGGCTGGGGATGGGCTGGCATGGAATATGACGATCAGATGGTGCGTCAGGCAATGGGCTGGCACTCCTGGGAGCGTGCGCTACAGATTATGGCAATGGGCAAGGCTAATTTGTTGCCCTTGATTACACGAAAAGTGAGGATGGAGGAATGGCGTGATGCATTCGAGGCACTAGAGCGCAAGGAAGAAATCAAGATCATAATGTACCCCAATGAGAAGTACATGCCGAAGTAGGCTCGTGCTTGTCTAAGATATTAATTCTGCCACAGATGATAGAGAATAGACCTCCCATCATATAAGGGGAGTCTGTGATAATAGAAATGAGACACATGGAGGAGTTCGAAAGATGAGCATAAAATACCATTATCGGCCTGAAAATCTGCTAAAAGGTGTTAGTCCTAAGGAAGCAGGCTTAGAGTATATATCCTGTAAACGCATTGAATTAGATAGCAACACTCCGTCTTTGATAGTACAGACCGGTAAGCAAGAAGTAGTTTTCGTGGTTACAGCAGGAAAGGTAAATTACGACTTCAACGAGAAGACTGGTTCTGCAATTTTTGAAGACATGGTTTATGTGCCGTGCAAGAGCAGGATCATATTATCTACACCTCATAAAGCAACAGTGATGCAGGTAGGGGCTCTGAGTGACCGCAACACGGATTTTGCACACATTGCCTTCTCTGAAGTGGCCAAGGACCCGAACCGACACAAGGTATATGGCTTTGCCGAAACGAATTGCCTGCGCCATGTCTATACCTTTCTAGGTGATGACTTCAATGCTGCCCGGTTAATGATGGGTATTTGTCAGGGCAATCCTGGCGGCTGGACCTCGTGGCCACCGCACGAGCATGCCAAGCAACGTGAGGAAATCTATGTATACTTCGACATGGGCAAAGGATTCGGCGTACAACTCGTCTATGAGAATCTGGATAATCCTCTATATGTAGGGATTGTACGTAATGGCGATATGATATCAATACCGCGAGGCTATCATCCTAACGTGGGTTGCCCAGCCGGACGGATTTGCTACATTTATGCCATGGCAGCTCGAAAATCTGGCGAGCGCAAATTCCTGGATTTGCATATCCAGGAAGATTTTGGCAGTAAGTTTGAATAGTCAGCGTTTATCTATATAAGGAGTTACTATGAAAATTTCACAATCTTCATTTGTGTATTTCAATTATTCAATCCAGGATGCGATTCGACACCTGGCCCATTACGGGTATAAAGGTATCGAACTCTGGGGCGGACGGCCGCATGTGTATGGTCATGATTTAGATACTCAACTTGAGGAAATCAAAGTACTGCTTAATAAGTACAACATGGTAGTGCCAAACTTCATTCCGGCGCAGTACCGTTATCCATCTATTCTTTCTTCACTGAATGAAGTTATTCGCAAGGATAGTGTTCGCTACGTCTCGAGCGCTATTGACAACGCAGTTAAGCTGGGTGCGCCGTATGTGAGCCTCTGTCCTGGTATGGCGCTGAAAGGCGAAAATCTAAAGGTCGCTTGGGCACAACTGCGCAAGAGTTTCACCGAACTGGTGAGATACGTAGAGGACAAACCTGTAACGCTTATTATTGAACCGGCCAACCGTTTTGAAACGAACCTCATCCTGACCGCTAAGGACGCATTACGCATGATCAATGAGATTGGCTTGGGCAAATTAGGTATTCTTTTGGACATCGGGCATATGAACTTGAACGGTGAGGATTTCAAGGAAACGATTGAAACAATTACCAGGCTAGGGAATGTCCCATTTCACATTCATATCGATGATAATCATGGTGATGCTGATGCGCACCTGATCCCTGGTGAGGGAGGAATTGACTTCTCTTCCCTTGCAAGGACATTGAAGGTGATTGACTACCAGGGGTTCATTTCGGCAGAGCTAGGGTTTCAGTATACTGGGGATCCAGATTCAGCTGTGGAGAAGACCTATCACTGGCTGGTGGAAAACTTTAGGAAGTAGGAGAATCTTTTTCTCTCCCATCACAGATAAATTGTCCACAGTTCGCTATTTTGGCTACATTGAGATGGAGAATGACAATAGAGTTCTCTTCTATTACGAGGCGGCCAACAAGGATGGCTCTTTTGAATTGAGAGTAAGTGAGGTGAAAATATTAGGGATATAGAGCCGGAGGGAGTCAATGATTCTATAAAGTCCAACAGGAAAGCTAAGGTATATAGTAAAAGGAGATATGATGGGAGATTCCAGATATAGATACACTAAAAAAGAGCTGTATGACTTCAGTCCCCAGAGGAGTTTCAAGGGGGATGCCCGGGAAGCTGCCTTTCTCTTAGGAGGGATTGGCACGGGCAATGTGTCAATGGGGGCAAGAGGCGAACTACGGGATTGGGAAATCTTTAACTCACCAGGGAAAGGAAACGTATCCCCTTATAGTTTCTTTGCTATCCGAACTTGCTCAGAGAGAGGCCGGGTGGTTACTAAGGTATTGGAATCAAAGATTCATCCTCCTTATGCGAAGGCTTTTGGATTGAGTTCGAGCAAAGTTGCTGGACTGCCCCGGATGGATACCTCCACTATGAGAGGGGAATACCCTTTTGTATGGATTGATTTTGAAGATAAAGAACTCCCGGTAGAAGTGGGGCTTGAAGCCTTCACTCCTTTTGTGCCTTTAAATGCCAATGATTCAGGAATTCCAGGTGCCATTATTCGTTACAAGGTAAAGAACATCTCTGAGCAACCTATTGATATATGTATTGTTGGCTCTCTGGCCAATTTAGTGGGATTTGATGGATACGATATTTGGAGGAATGTTCAGTTGGCAGGAAACAGTAAGAACGAATACCGGGAAGAAGAAGTTTCCCGGGGTCTCTTCTACTCTTCCGATTTGCCATCTGAGGATCTACAGTATGGAAGTATGGCCCTGATGACTTCTGACAAAGATGTAACTATGAAAACAGAGTGGTTCAAAGGAGGCTCGTTTGATGGAATACAGGAGTTCTGGGATGACTTCCGGGAAGATGGAAGTTTGGAGGCCAAAACGACATGTTCAGCTTCCGGGAAAGAATTACCTTCAAGAGAAAAGCCAAAAATAGGCTCCTTGGGAATCTACCACAACCTTGATCCGGGAGAAGGCAGGACTTTTGAATTCATCCTCGCCTGGCATTTTCCCAATAGAATGAAGGCTTGGGAAGATGAGGGATGTAGCTGCGGCTCTGAGAAAGAAACCATCAGAAACTATTACGGCTCTCTTTTTAAAGATGCATGGAAAGTGGGTCAATACTTGATTAAAAATACGGAAAAGTTAGAGCGTGCATCTCGGGATTTTCATCGGGCACTTTTTTCTAGTACCCTGCCCTGCTATGTCATCGATGCAGTGGCCAGCAATATTACCGTGTTAAGGAGTCCCACCTGTTTTCGTATTGAGGATGGTACCTTTCTTGGCTGGGAAGGATGTCACGACATTAGAGGGTGTTGTTTTGGAAGTTGTACTCACGTATGGAATTATGCCCAGACACTGGCATTTCTTTTTCCAGAGCTGGAACAATCTATGAGAAAAGTCGAATTTAACCTGGAAACAAACCAGGAAGGTAGAATGGCATTTCGCTCCAACCAGATTTTTGGTAAAGAAAAGCAGAATATGTTACCCGCTGCTGACGGCCAGCTTGGCACAGTAATTCGTCTTTACCGTGAGTGGAAGGTCAGTGGAAATACAGAGTTTCTCAAGGGCCTATGGCCTAAGGCACGCAAAGCTTTGGATTTTGCTTTTTCATACTGGGATTCTGACGGCGACTTTGTTCTTGATGCACAACAACACAACACGTACGATATTGAGTTCTATGGTCCGAATCCGTTGACCAACTCTCTCTTTTACGCTGCCTTGAAAGCAGGAGCCGAAATGGCTAAATCTATGAAAGATATTGAATGCGCAATCCGCTACGAAAATGCCCTTAAAGAAGGAAGTAGGAGAATGGATGAATTGCTTTGGGAAGGTGAATATTACATCCAAAAATTGGACGATATCAATCAATATAGTTATCAACATGGAAGAGGGTGTCTTTCTGATCAACTGTTAGGCCAAATGCTTGCTCACGTCACTGGCTTGGGGTATATTCTTCCGAAAAATCATGTGAGAAAAGCCCTTTTGTCTATCTATAAATATAATTTCCGAACTAGCTTTTCTGGGCATCATAATGTTCAACGCACCTATGTCCTCAATGATGAGAAAGGTCTTTTGCTCTGCTCCTGGCCTAAAGGAGGGAGACCCAAGCTTCCCTTTATCTACTGTGATGAGGTCTGGACGGGGATAGAATACCAGGTCGCTGCGCACCTCATCTACGAGGGATTCATTGAAGAGGGACTTACTATGGTGAAGGCAACTCGGCAAAGACACGATGGGTACAGAAGAAACCCCTGGAATGAAGTGGAGTGTGGTCACCATTACGCTCGCTCCATGTCCAGTTGGGCTCTATTGCTAGCTTTGAGTGGATTTCGGTTCGACATGGTGGAGGGGACCATGAGTTTTAGGCCAGTGATAAATAAAGACAACTTTTCTACTTTCTGGAGCACAGGAAAAGCCTGGGGAATCTACACCCAGAAGAAAAACCCAAAAACTGGCAGGAAAGAGTCAAATGTAGAAGTACTCTATGGAAATCTTCAGAATATAAGAGTGACCTAATACGGAAGATATGAAGGCAAAAGAAGTGGAATTATCAGAGGATGATTACAGAAAAGGCAGTAGATGAATCTTTGCAGACTTGGAGAGAGAATGTCTATGACTAGAAGATTTTGGTCAATAGTAGACTATCTTGCATTTAAGTCGCTACTATTATTTACCTGCTTTACTCTTTCCAGTAATGCCAGTGACAAGTCTGAAGGTTTGGTATTCCGTACTTCAGGTTCAAAAGTTTTGATGCCAAGGTAGAAGTCAAATCCCTCAGGATATCCTTTTGGACGTCTCATGGGATGAAAAGGGTCAACATAACGATTGGCAGCAATGGTTTTCCCCAAACTATCCTTCAGAGATAGTTCGAGAGTATAGCGCTCCTCATCCTTTACTTTCCAAGTCAAATCGCATACCTTCTTCCTTGTGTTTATGGGGATATCAAGTTGTTTTCCATCGGCGACTTCCGTCTTCCCCGATGTATCAGTAACCTTCCACTCCGCAGTAACATTTAGAAATTTCTTAGGTAGATCATTGACAGCCCAGATTGCTTTGGGTTCATTGATGCCGTACTCAAAACAAATCAGAAGTGGTTGAAAGGCATCCTTCAAAACTTGATAAGCCTTCTTTTTATTACGATGGTAGTCTATTACTCCAAAAAATGTTCCAATCCAACAATCAATGAATTGAACTTGTACACATCCACTGCAGGGATTGAATTTATTATACCGATAATATTCGGTGTAAAATTTAAGAAGCTGACACTGGTACTCCTGCAATTCTTCAATCCTTGGAAGTGCATTCTTAAGGCGGTTATATAGAATTGGATATTGTTCCAGAACCTGTCTATCAGGGGGAGCCCCCACGCCGTATTCAGTATTCAATCTCTCTTTTGCTTTCAGAATGTCGGTGTATTCACCTTCAGAAAGAGAGCCCAGATAGTTGTGGGAATCGCCACTATGTTGATAATCTTCCGCTCTACCCGAGCCTTGGAAGACCGGCCGACTGGGATCCAGTTTCAAAGCTTCTTTATATAAGCGGGGATCAGGATGTTCGTGATAGTTGCATGGGGGATCAACAGGTTCATTATGACAGCACCAACAGATGATAGAAGGGTAAGCCTGAAGCATATTAATCATTTCTTTAAAAAGAGACACTGCTTGTTCTTCCCACTCTAAAGTAGCAGGATGGGCCCAGTTAAGCTCAAAATCCTGATAGACCATGATTCCCATCCTGTCACACAAATCATAGAGCTCCGGACGATCAACATGAACATGGAGTCGAATCAGGTTACTGTTGGAATCCTTTACCCGTTCCATATCTTCTTTATATTTTTCAAGATTCATCCGGGATAAGTATATATCAGGTATATATAGGGTACCTCTAATGAATACTTTGCGGCCATTTATGATGAAGCTAGTCTCTTCTGGCGTACGAATCAATTTTACTTCCCGAATGCCTATGACCTTAGTAAAGGTTTCAGTTGCACCACTATCAGTGCTGGTTTTCAGAAGAAGTCGGTGCAGGTGAGGCGTTCCCTGGTCCCAGGGCCACCACAGCCTAGGATCCTTTAACCGATAGGTTTGTTTTAAGGAGGACTGCCCTGAAGAAGCTAGAGTGGAGAATCGCTCCTGGATTAGTATTTCTTCAAAAGTCTCTCCTTCCATAGTTAGCTGGCAGTCCACTCTCTGAGGAGAGGAAGTATAGTTGTGAAGTGTGAATTCCAGATTAATCTCGACTTCTTTTTCGTCCAGAATTCTTGAGAAGACTGCTACTCGCTCGCATACTACGGGTCCTGACGCTACCAGGCTTACCGGTTGCCATAAACCGATAGGATTAACCACTGGGGGAATAAGTTCATCTGCATGTTCATAGAGTCCCTTGACCATCTGGCGAATTACTGTGTCGGATGTCCGACGCTCCGCATAGATATTGGGTTCATCCCAGGGTGCTCGTACTCGAACAACCAGGACATTCTCACTTTCATAAAACACCTGGTCGGTAATATCGAATTCAAAAGGATTAAAATGGCCTATGTGGTGTCCCAAAAAATTTCCATTCAGATACACCGATGCATAATAGTCAGCTCCTTCGAACCGAAGGCGCAACGTTTTTCCCCTGTAATTGCTAGGAACATAAAATCTCTTACGATACCACCAGGCCTTATCATTAATAGCTCTGACCTTTTCTCCAAAGTAAGGATTATCTTCGCAGAGAATTGTTTGTAGATGCATAAGTTTTGGAATTACAATCCAATCTGCATCATCGAGATTAGATTTTATATATCCTAGAAAAATCCCTTCTCCCTTTTGAGATTCACCCCGTAGTTTCCAGCTTCCAGTTAAGTTGAGTTTCATGATTATCCTTTCTTTTTACAAGATAGTCAGGGGGCTTTGCCCCCTGACTTTTATAGCCCATAATAGGAATCGATCTCAGCCTGATAAGATGATACTCTACCCGTCAAGACTTCTTTTGGGGTTACCCGTCTGCCCAAATTGGAAGATTCCAGCATGGCGAAGGAACAGGCCAGATCTTTCAGTCCTTCATATCCGCTGGTTTCTACCTCCCTACCTTCCTCAATAGCCCTTAACCATTCGAGTTGTTGGAGTGCAAAAGGATCCGATAAGCCAAAGGGAAAGAGTTGTTCTCGCTCCTCGGGACTCATCTCTTTTTCAAAACGCTTTAAAAGATCTTCTCCTCGGTTATTATCATAAATCAGTTTCTTTCCTTTGATACATCCTTTACTTCCATATATAACTGGCGCGCCCGGTATTTCTAAGGGTTTCCCACGGCAGGCCCACGACCAAAGCAGCTGGGCGATAGCTTTATTTTCAAAGCTTGCTACCGCAAGATAAGTATCATCCACATCGGGCGAAATACTTCCAATCACATTTCCATTCTCATCTTTTAAATGCCTTTGTAGCTCTAGAGTTGACGTTACTGCACTAATCCAGGAAATCTCACCAATAACATAGCGAAGCAGATGGAATTGATGTACTCCAATGTCCACTGAACCGCCGCCACCGGCTTGAATCTTACAGTGTCTCCACGGAGTGTTAGCTACAATCCGATCAGGTGACCATAAGCCTCCCAGTGATCCAATCACGACTAGTTGAGGATTACCAATTAAACCCCTGCTTACTGCCCAAGCAAGAGCCCGAGCGTAAAGGTCATACCGTACAACCTCAACAATGCCTAGAATAAGACCACTAGATTTTGCCATTTCCACAAGCCGTTTACCTGCTTTCACCGAGATAGCCAGAGGCTTTTGGGTAAGAAGATGCTTTCTCGCTTCCAGAGCTGTCTCTCCTACCTGATGGTGCATCGCCAGTGTGGTGAAATCGTTCACCGCATCTACATGTCCCTTTTCTATCATTTCTTGATAATTGGTATAAATATCTACCTTCACATCATCCTGAAAGTCGCTCAGGTAGGTATGAGGGGCTCCTAGAGGATCTCCCAACTCTGGTGGAACCGTTGATTGTCGTGGTGGAGGTCCCTTACCGCGTTGAAGAAACATGAGTGCATCGTTTTCCTTCCTCGCTGTAAGGGCAGTTATCCGAAAATTATCAACGCCAACTTCTCGTAAGGCTTTATATGCTAATAGGTGAGCATTGAGGATTCGACCACAACCTACAATTCCAATGCGAACCATATATAATCTCCTTCACACACCGGGGAAAATTGGTAAGGGTAAAGAAATAGCGGTCTCTTTTGCCGCAGAAATCAAGCCTGCTTCAAGAATTTCCTGAGCATCCCGCCCGACCTCAGGACTGCATAATCCTTCAATTGAAAGATTTTTATTGATGCAGTTTGAAAAGTAGTTAGTAGCATTCTTAAGTTCCTCCTTGGGCTCAGGAACATCTATCAGGATACCCTTTCTATGCTGCTGAGTGGCTAGCCGCAGCTCTCCCTTTTCACCAAACTCAGACACAATAGTCCCCTTAGTACCGTAAATAATCGTGGCATAAGAGGTCAATTCTCCTATCTCTGTCCAGGATGCTTCGGTAATACTAATTGCTCTGGACCACTGCATAATGATGACGGCATTGTCCTCTACAGTAATGTAGTCTTTATCAAGCCTTCCAGTTACTCCTACTATTCGGCTAGGCTGTCCTAGTAAATAGCGAGCTATCGCAGCGCCATAGCAGCAGTAATCGATCAAAGCACCGCCGCCATTTAGCTTCTTGTCAAACAACCATCTGTAAAAATAAGGAGAACAGCCAATCTCCTTGGGACCAGCGTGGGCAGCTCGATATTTTATGCCGGTAATACGACCAATTTCTCCAGATCGCGTTAACACGAAGGCTTGTTGTAATTTGGCATTCCACATATTGGGCCAATTAATCATCAGGAGGACATTATTCTTTCTGGCTGCAGCCAACATTCTGTCTGCACCGGCTAGAGTAGCTGCCATTGGTTTCTCCACCATGACATGAAGACCCTTTTTGACAGCCATTTCAACCAGGTTAACCGAGGTGGCATTATCAGCAAACACATACACTGCATCCAGTTTCACCTTTTCCAACATATCCCTGTAAGATTCGAAGGTTTGCGAACAGTTATATTCTGACTGAATCCTTTCAATCAGAGGCGGGTTGGGATCAGCTGCCGCTACCAGCTCTCCTACCTCCGACTCTTTGAGATCTCCAAGATGTCTCCATAAATGACCATGGGTCATTCCCATAATGCCTATCCGTATTTTACGATTCATAATTTCCCCCTTTTTCTTAATAAGATCTTCTTGCCCACAGTCGTACAATTTTTCATTATATTCGATTGCGTATTAAGAAATACCCGAAGGAATCGGTGAAGCCTTATTTCTTTTCTTCAATACTTGACCCGGAAAAAGAAATGCCGTATCTGATGACTTTATTGGGGTTCTCTACCATAAGACCAAAGACCTCGGGTCCTTTCTCCTTCTCATACTAAATGATTTTTTTCAGTCTTTCAAGATTCTTTTTAGCGGCACGCCTTGGATCCTCTGTGCAACTAGTTTCAAGGACCAACCAGCCATCATAATCTATCTCTTGAAGATGCTCGATAATTTTGGGCCAAGGCACAATTCCATCACCAAGGTAGGTGCCTTGATGTTCCTTTACATGAATCTGCCTAATACGTCTGCCCAGCAGAGAGATTCCTTTCAGGGGGTCCAGTCCACCTATTACGGCGTTACCAGGATCATAATATACCTTCACGGCAGGTGAATTAATGGCATCAACGATATCAATGATATCTTGTGGTTGCCTGGCAAAGGACTGACCAACATTTTCCAGACAGAAGAAGACACCCTGAGACTCGGCAGCGACAGCACAGGAAGCTATTCCTTCTCTCCAGCGCTTGCGGGCAACTGTGTCCTTAACACCTTCGGGACAAGTCAGCGGTACTAGTATATTCTTGGCTTGCATCTCTGCGGCTGCCAGAGCAGCCTCTTTTGCTATTGTCTGAGCGCGTATCCGTATTTTCTTATCAGGACTGGCGAAACTGTAGAGCCAGTAAGAATGAAGACAGATGGAAGAAGTGAGTACTCCATTTTTCCGGGATACTTTCAGTAGCCGCTGTCGGCCGCCCTTTTTCCATAATTGCGTTTGCTCGTAGCTAGCCTTAACACCCAGTTCTAGACCCTGAAAACCCAGCTCTCCTGCAATTTGGTAGAGAGCTTCCCATATTATAGGCTTTTCCTTTCCCCCTAGAACGCTGTCAAGAATACCAATTTTCATATTACCTAACCTTTCAGTAAGAAGCGGAGGTTCCTGAACCCCCTCATTCTTAGCTTATAGTCTTTTTAAAGTATAGATATACTCACAGAGAACTCTAAATGACAATACCGCAAGATGAGTTTTGAATCGCTATTCTTGCACCCACTTAAGTTCGGCAATCCTTATCCCTTTTAGATTAGGTAGTAGAGCTGCGATGTAATACTGTTCCTCATATAAGACGATTTCAGGAGCAGCCACAGGAAGACTACATACGAAGTACTTATCGTTATTAATACCGAAATCCATTGGATCTTCTGAACGATAGACACTGGTTTGAGGATTGTCCCTGTAGTGCTGTGTACGGAAAAGATAGTAATATGGGCCACGGGTTACAATAAAAGGGCACTCGGCTGAGCTTTTTACTCTTCCTGCTTGCCCAGCAAAAGCAACAACCCTAGATTTACTCCATTCAGCCATATCCTCTGAAGTACGGCAATAATCACGGCCTTCATTACTAGTATAATAACAATACCAGTAGTGGTCCACCTGGATCACCATAGGATCCCGTGGGTTGGAATCCTTTCCGTTACTAAATATAGTGCTTTGACCGGAGGCATTAAGTCTACGCTTAAATGTAATTCCATCCTTACTGGTAGCCAGACAGATAGCATCCCAACCTCCATAGAACATATAGTAGAGATTGCCGATTCTTAGCACATATGGTGCCTGAAGACCCCCCTCTCTTTCACCAAACTTCGGATCTGCCTGCATTACAATACCTGTAGACTCCCACATTTCTTTCATAAGATTCGCACTTTCCCAGCGGTAAAAAAGTCTGGTCATCCCTCCACAATTAGCCTTGCGAATGCAAGACCAAAGTTGCCACATTCCATTGGCAGCTTGCCAGATGGCAAAGTCTACAGGTTCCTGTTGCTCGCCGCCATCAAATTTACCAAGATTTGGGTTTTCAATGATAGTCCGCCATGCACTATCAATAACAGGAATTTCTTTTTTTTCACTATTTCCAAAAGTACGCACCTACTTTGCCTCCTATTCTCATTTTCTATTCTTTTTTGTCCGACTCAGCAGATCCTTCTTAACTCTTTTGATATGTTCAGTAACCAATCTGCAAGCAAGTTCCTTGTCTCTTTTAGCCAGGGCATCCAAAATCTGCTTATGTTCACATGCAGATATTCGTTTCCTTCCCTTTTTCTTACAATTTATCCATCTGCCAGCTTGAACATTGCCCTCTAAATTTTTCATAAGCTCTATGAGCTTTTTGTTCTGAGACATCTCCCCCAAGTACTTATGAAATTCCTTTTTAGGCACTCCCGTATCAGCTCAGACAACTTAATCCAACCTTGTACGTGTCCGCTTGTCTGCCAGGTTGGCACGCAGACAGGAAGTGAAGCAATCTCAATTAGATCATTCGGGATAAACTCCGCAATCTGAGATTGCTTCGGGACTTTGTCTCTCGGGATAACACGGGGTTCACAGAGTATTTATTTCCTTATTTATATGGATCAGCCGCATCACGCAGGCCATCCCCCAAAAAGTTGAAAGCTAATACAGTAACAATAACAGAAAGGCCGGGGATTAGAAGCCAGGGAGATTGAGCAACGGTTCTTATGTTTTGGCCACTCCTTAGGAGCGTGCCCCAGCTTACTGCGGGGGCACGAATACCCAGACCAAGAAAACTGAGGGCAGTTTCGCCTAGAATCATCCAGGGTATGCGCAAGGTGAGACCCACTATAAGATAACTTAAAAAAGAAGGAAGCAGGTGCCTGGAGATGATACGTAGCTCGTTGCTTCCACTAATTCTGGCTGCCATAACAAAATCTTCTTCTCTCAGCGCTAAAAGTTTTCCTCTCACTACCCGAGCTAGGCTACACCAGCCTATGATGGAGAGAATAATCGTAATGCTAAAGTAAACCTTAATTGGCGACCAATCTGGTGGTACAGCTGCACTTAAGGCCATCCATAAAGGAATGGTAGGTATGGATATTGAAAACTCTATAATTCTCTGAATAATTATATCAGAGGTTCCTCCGTAATATCCAGAGATTCCTCCCAAGAGACATCCCAAAACAAAACTAATGGCTACTCCCACCAGGCCTATTGAGAGAGAAATGCGAGAGGCAAAAAGGTTACGAGAAAACAAATCTCTCCCTAAATTGTCGGTTCCGAATAAAAAGAACACACTGTCCTTTACTCCAAAAAAATGAACATTACTGGGGAATAAATTCCAGAGTTTGTATTTATCCCCACGGACAAAAAAGTCTATGGTGTATTTTTTAGTTTTATCTTCGGTATAGTTTTTGCGCAAAGTTTCAGGGTCGGTGCGGACGGTCAGTCCATACACAAAAGGCCTAAGGTGAAATCCTTCCTCATCAAAGAAGTGAATCTTCTGAGGCGGGCAAAACATATATTTTGGATAACGCTGGTAAATATCATAAGGAGAAAAGAATTCGCAAAATACGGCCGTAACATAAAGAATAATCAATATGCTGCCTCCGAAGAGAGCTAATTTATGCTTCTTAAATTTTCGCCATATAAGCTGCCATTGAGAAGCTATATAGTATCTTTCTTCGGCACTAAACTCTTTCCTGTTCTTTTTCATTATTGTGCCACTGCTCTCTCATATCTAATACGGGGATCTATCCAAACCAGCAAAATGTCGGAAATGAGAGTCCCTATTACGGTTAAAAAAGTTAAAAACATAATGGTGCTCCCGGCCAAATACATATCCTGACTTAACAAGGCCCGAAAAAGGAGTGGCCCAGTAGTGGGCAGGCTCAAGACAATGGCGGTGATGGTTTCTCCAGAGATAATACGCGGAAGAGTCCATCCTATGGTGCTGACGATGGGATTGATCGCTATTCTTACCGGATATTTGAATAAGAGAGTCCTTTCGGAAACTCCCTTGGCTCGGGCAGTAATAACATATTGTTTACGAAGTTCATCCAACAGGCAGCCTCGCATAATACGAATAAGTTCAGCAGTACCGGCTGTTCCAATAACTATTATGGGAATGGGAAGATGCTTTAGCATATCTATGACTTTACCCACACTCCAAGGAGCTAACGCATACTCGATAGAGAAAAGACCCCCGGCACTCAGACCAAAATATTTGTAAAAAACAAACATTAAGATTAAGGCAAGAAGGAAGTTTGGAGTAGCCAGACCGGCAAAACCAAATATAGTAAAACTATAGTCACCAATAGAATACTGATGGGTGGCTGAGTAAATCCCAATAGGTATAGCTACAACATAAGTGAAAAGCAAAGTTAAAATAGATATAGTTACTGTGAGCATAAGGCGCTCACCTATTAACTCGCTTACCGGCATATTCCATTGAAAAGATTTGCCAAAATCCCCGTGGAACATGTTCCACATCCACTTAAAGTATTGAGCATATACTGGTAGGTCTAGGCTGTATCGCTCTTCCAGTGAGCGGATCTGCTCTTCGCTAACATGCATACCGGCTCTCCTTAGGTTCCCTATAAGAGACGTTAAATAGTCACCCGGGGGAAGTTGAATAAGAACGAAGGCAACAACGGATACGGCCAGCAGAATAATAATCATAAAGAAAAATCGACGGATAATGTAAGATAGCATCTCTTTCTCCTGTTCTTATTTATAGCAATGTCAAGAGTTTTTGAGTAACTTTGTTCTAAAGCCTTTATTATCAAGTATTTTGGTGAAAGTGACTTGCCTCCCCCTGCTTTTTACAGTAGGATTTGGGAATCGACCAAAAAAAGGAGGCAAGCCTGGTGAAAAAAACTGCTCGTTTTCTTATCTGGATCTGCTCTAAGTTCACCGGTGAAGAAATAGAAGAAATTATCAGCGGTCTTTTAGATGTTTTAGCTAATCGTAACCGTACAGAGCCCTCACTCAACCAAAGTCTTTTAAAAGGGTTGATTGATTAAGAGATAGTAGCAGCAGGATTGTGGAGACTGTGGAGAGCTCGAAGAGCCATCCAAGTGATGTGGGTAACCTGAAAGGTTATCCACAGAACGGCAGTATCCACAATAGGATTCTTAGGCACTGCTAGAAACCTAGACTCAGTTTTCGGGCAGTACGCCAGGAATAACCAACCTTCCATTTTCTTACTCGCCGTTCTGTGGCTAACATTTTGGTTCTCCCGGAATGAGCTAGGATTATTCACTAATTCAGAAAGGGTGCTTATCCTTTTGTCTTTCTTATTTTATGTTATTATGAAATGTTGTCAATTCGCAGCCTTGTTAGCTAAAATTTAAAGGTGCACTTTTGAACTTTAAATCACTAAGAAATAGTGCACTTCTAAATTTTAATTAACACTTAGAGGAGAAAGGGTTGACAAAACACTAAAAATAGTGTATAGTCAAACAAAAGTCAGGATGTACGAAGTAATCTTCTATTTAGATAAACGAGAAAGATGTCCTACGGAGGAGTTCTTAAACGAGCTAGAATTGAGAATAAGGGCAAAAGTTGAAAAATGGATGGAAAAACTGTAAGAGGAGGGGCCGAACTTAGCAAGACCATTTGCGGATGTTCTAAGAGGTAGAATTCGGGAGCTTAGAATTAGCTTTAGTTCAAATCGTTATCGATTTTTGTATTTTTTCTTTGGTGAGAAGATTATTACCCATGGTTTTCCAAAGAAAAGTAATATAATTCCTGTAGGAGAGATTGAAAGAGCAGAGCGAATTATGCGAGACTTCTTGCTGAGATATGAAAGGGGTGAGATTGAATTATGAAAGGCGTAAGACGATTTAAAGACAGATTGAAAAAGGATTTAAGAGATCCGGAATTTCCCAAAGCGTTCGATGAAGAAGAAGTTTATGCCTCTTTGGCTATCCAGATAGCTAAAATCAGGCAAAAGAAAAACTTAACTCAACAGGAATTAGCTAAAAGATTACAGACTACTCAACAGAACATATCTCGATTGGAAGATATTGACAATAGAAGTTGTTCTTTAAAAACATTGAATAAGGTTGCGCATGTACTGGGTAAACGGTTGAAAGTTGAACTTGTTTAGGTCGATTCGAGGTCGCAATGACAGGAAAATGTTAAGCCAGAACATTGGTTTACCTCCCTTGATATTTGCAAGCTTTTATGGTAGTTTTCCTATTGATGTGTAAACTTCTGGATATTTACCCATAGGTCATTCCTAATAAACGCAGTTGGGTTGCTTTTTGGGATAATTTTTGATATAAATGGGGTTGGTGGACAGGGAATATTTTGATATGTGCGGTTATTTTGCTGGCGGTTCGAATTGGTTGCAACTGCGTCCGCCAAAAACTCGTATTTCGTCGTTCGTATTTCGTGAATCGCACCCTCCTGTGGGGAGAGGGATAAGGTGAGGGGGAAAAGAAAAACTATCTGCTAAACGCTATATTATTGATCCGAACACTTGATTTAACCCAAACTCAACTCGCCCAAAAAAATCAATACTAAACAAAAAGCATCTCTCGTTACAAAACGGGTGCATCATTACCATCTATAAAAACCTTAGCTAAATCGCCAAAGTTCTCAAAAAACCAGCTGGGTATTTTTTGGATGAATAAGGTGAAGAGAGGGGTCTCAAGATTGAAAGAGGATGTATTCCCAATTTCTCTTCTTTCATTCCTATTAAAGGGTCCCCCTAGTAACAATCTTTCGGTCCATCTACCAATTATTCCCTTGTCTTAGTCAGGATTTTGGTATGTAATAATTTCTACTATTATTCTTCTTAAAAAAGTGTGCAGTATCATTATAGCCAAGAGAAGATAGAGTTTGACAATTGGGATCTACATGTGTAAAATCTGAAGATGGACGTACAAGCAATGAATATCGAAATTGAGCATGAAGATGATGGACGATGGATCACAGAGGTCCGAGAACTACCCGGGGTTATGGGCTATGGTCGAAGCCGGGAGGAGGCTATTTCTAAAGTTGAAGCCTTGGCCCTTCGTGTGCTTGCAGATCGCTTGGAACACGGAGAGGCAATCCCGGAGCTTCACGAACTCTTCGCGGTATCAGCATGAGCCAGTGGCCTTCTACCAAAGCCAGGTTTGTGCTCGCCGCTTTACTAATTTATGAGCTTGATAATCCGAAATATGGGTGTGATTTAGACTGCAGAAAATGCAGTATTTGTCGATGTATGTGGGCCGTATAATATACGATGGAGATTGGTTGCTATGGAAACAAATCTCCGCTTGAAAGTTGCTATCCTGCAAGTTGTCGATAATCAACTTCGAACAAATGACCCACCTGAGACAAAACAGACATTAGGTCGTTTGATATCCGAAGGATATTCCAAAAAGGAAGCCAAGGAACTTATTGGATGTGTTGTATCCTCAGAAATATTCGACATCATGAAGAAACAAGAGGAATTCAATCTTGAGAGATTTGTTAATTTGCTTAAAAGATTGCCAAAATTACCTTGGCATTAGCTACAATGTTTTTGGATAATTTTAACTCTATTTCTTTCTTGGTTAATCTATTTTATTTTGACCCTTACAGATAAACATGAAAAAAGATACTATTATAGCATAATAGGAAATTAATAAATTGTTGGAAAGTTGAATTATAACAATAGTTTGGAGTTAATAAAAAAACGTAGACATTTTATTTGGGAAAGAACAAGTTTATTTAAGCGTTTTTTGCAACTCAAACCAAGGTCGTTAGCACAACGCACAAATACAATATGGACGTGTAAGAACGATCAGAAGTTAAAACCCCAACTATTGGAGTAGAAGATCCTGAATAAAGTCCTAAGTACTATGCAACAGTACTTTCTTTAACGTGAACCTCAAAGATATTGTTCCTTAGTCTTATCCCGTATATGCGTGATTTTGGGATCCATATTTTCATGCCATTATCAACCAATATAGCTTTTTCAGTTTCGTGCAGAATACGAACTTGGACCCAGATATATCTCTCCTTTGGATGACTGAGATTGCCACGCCTGCCTTTAGCAGGCTGGCAATGACAGACAGGAGACTTCGCTCAATGACAGGAAAATGTTAGGCCAGAACATTAGCTTATCTCCCTTCGTATTTGCAAACTTTTGTGGCAGTTTTGCTATTGATGTGTAAACTCTTGGCTATTTGCCCATAGCTCATTCCCAAGAGACGCAGTTGAGTTGCTTTCCTGAATAATTTTTGATATAAATAAGGTTGGTGGACAGGAAGTATCTTGATATGGGCGGTTATTTCACCAATGGTTGGAATTGGTTGCAACTGCGTCCGCCAGTAATACCAACCCAAGCACAAAAGCATTTCTCATTACGAAACAGGCGCATCGCTACCATGCATAAAAAATTTGGTTAAAATTGCCGAAATTCTGAAAAAGAGAACCGGTTATTTCTTGGATGAGTAAAGAGGATGTGTGTCTGATCTTCCCGCGATAACATTCATCGAGAGTTACCGAGAGTGCAGGAAGGTCTGCCCAATAGGCGTAGATTAATCTTTTAGAGGAGAAATGATGGAATAGATGATGAAAAGACAGATGTCAATGAAGAGCGCTCAAAGAAAAACTATATATAAGAAAGTAGCATCTGGTGAAAAAGTTAACCATTGGGTTTGTGATAAATATGAAGGTTATCGTGGAGGGAACCTTCCCCTTTTGCCTGCAAATTTTTCCCTTAGTACTGAATATATAAAGGATTTCCTATGAGTTTTGTACCAGCGGTGGTGACATCATCAAAAAAGACTGAACCTGCGTGGTGGTTTGTGTTTCGTGATGATAAGCTCCTCATTGAATTGAGGGATAAAGCCGTTGCTATCCCGTGCGCCACTCATTTGGAATCGCTAAACCTACAACCAATACGAAAGCAGTATCTTGGCACACTAGATGGGCGTCCCTGCTATTCGGCAGAATTAGCTGCTAATGCTTCGGCTCCTGAAGGTATGGCTTTTCAGGGATTACGGCCACTATTCGGATTGCTGGAAGAAAATCTATTCTGGTTATCTGGTCGTGCTATTCAAATTATGAATTGGGATCAGACGCACCAGTATTGCGGGCGATGCGGAACTCCCACCCAAACTAAGCCGAATGAACGGGCCAAAGTCTGCCCTCAATGTGGCCTTATAAATTTTCCTCGTATATCTCCAGCTATAATAGTAGCTATTCTCAAGGGTAACCAGATACTTCTTACCCGCGCCCATCGCTTTCCGCCTGGATTATATAGTGTTATTGCCGGCTTTGTCGACCCAGGAGAAACACTTGAGGAATGCGTGAGGAGGGAGATTAAGGAGGAAGTCGGTATAGAGGTGGGAAACATATGTTACTTTGGTAGCCAGCCCTGGCCTTTTCCCAATTCACTTATGGTTGCTTTTACAGCCGATTATGGGAGTGGCGAAATTACTATCGATAAAACTGAGGTTATGGATGCAGGCTGGTTTACAGCTAATAACCTCCCTGCCATACCGGACAAAGTCAGTATTTCTCGAGGACTGATTGATTGGTTTGTAGAAACGCATCAATAGCCACAACATAAGGCTACCTCCTCAATAACAAGCTTGAAGTCATTCTCCATTCACGACTTACCAGAATCAGAACGGCTAAGGGAACCAACGAAGAAATCGCCTCCTTACTCACTCTCAACCCAAAAGCTTCTGATACTACTGTTGGGGAAAGTTGACAACTACTTGACAAATGTCAACTATATTATTATAATGTTGACATCGTTGGAGGACAGACATGATTACGATAGGAAGGTATATTCAGCAAAAAGGCAATTTCAAAGCCTTTATCCCCGAGCCATTCCCACCAAAGGGACTGTCTTATAATAACGCACAGACAATAAGACTTCTTTCCGAGGCTAATTTATTAGTAGGAAAATTGGATGGCATAGCCAAACTTCTGCCTGATATTAATTTCTTTATATTTATGTATATCAAGAAAGAGTCCGTCTATTCAAGCCAAATAGAAGGCACTAAGGCAAGACTTACCGATGCTTTATTAGCAGAAGTTGAGAAGACAACAGGATTGCCAGATGATGTTGATGATATTTTGCATTATATAAATGCAATACATGAAGGCCTACGACAGTTGGAAAGTCTTCCCTTATCTTTGAGGGTAATCAAGGAAGTCCATCGGGTCTTACTTAGCAAGGCAAGGAGTTCAACCTACCCATATCCGGGAGAGTTCAAGAGAAGTCAGAATTGGGTTATGGGCACAAGTCCCGCTGATGCGCGTTTTGTGCCACCACCACCGAAATATATGGTGTCAGCAATGGGGGATTTGGAGGAATTCTTTTATTCGAACCAAGACATTCCTGCTTTAATCAAAGTGGCCCTAATTCACAGTCAGTTTGAAACAATCCACCCTTTTATAGATGGAAACGGCAGAGTAGGAAGATTGCTTGTTACTTTATACCTTTGCCAGGAGAAGGTACTGGAAAAACCTGTGCTGTACCTCTCAGAATATTTTAGAAAGCATCGTGAAGTATATTTTGCGATGCTCGATGAATATAGAAAAGGAAATATTACAGAATGGCTTGAGTTCTTCTTGAAGGGTGTCATAAGCATCGCCAAGGAAGCAATCGAAACTTTGGATAGGATCATTGATTTGCGCGAAAAGGATCTGCACACAGTATCAACTCTAGGGAGGGCAAGTAGGAATGCTATTGTGCTGTTGAAAAACCTCTATAAACTGCCAATGGTAAACGTAAGGAAGATTCGAGAATTCACCGGCCTTTCACGTGAAGCGGCAAATAGATTGGCAAAAAGATTCGTTGAACTCGGTCTTCTGCATCGTCGAGAAAAAGAGAAAAAATACGCTAGGATATTTGTCTATAAAGAATATTTGGATCTGTTTGAAAAATGAAGAATAACTATCAAGACTGATCAAGAGTAGAAGTGACTGAAAAGGCCAGATCACGTAACGGCGGGTATATAGATACGCCTTGCGTCGTCTAAATTTTGCTTATGCGAACCCGAGCTCAAATGTATCTTTCCTTTGGGTATGTGATATTGCTTTGTCGCTTTGAATCCTCGCAATAACGGAGAAATGTTGGACCAGAACATTGGTTTACCTCCCTTGATGCTCGCAAGCTTTTGTGGCAGTTTTTCTATCGATGCGTAAACTTCTGGCTATTTGCCCATAGCTCATTTCGAGCAGGCGCAGTTGAGTTGCTTTCTTGGATAATTTCTGATACAAATGAGGTTGCTGAGTAGGCAGTATCTTGATATGTGCGGTTATCTCGCCAATGGTTCGAATTGGTTGCAACTGCGTCCGCCAGCATTTAATATCCGCTGGGACTCGAAGCCGAGTCGAGCGCATCCGGGGGATGGAAAATGAGCGCAGCGAATGACAGTGAGACCGGCCGGCTTCGGAGGAGGAGTGAAGAGCAGGGCGCAAAGAAAAACAGTCCGGTGGACTGTTTTTTGGCCTGAGCTGGGGAGAAGGAGTCCCAGCCTCTCCGCCAGTAATACCAGCCCAAGCACAAAAGCATCTCTCATTACGAAACATGCGCATCGCTAACATCCATAAAAACCGTGGTTACAATTGCGAAACCTCTCAAAAAACCAGCTGGCTATTTTTCTGGATGAGTAAAGAGGATGTATCTGTAATTTCCCTCAAGATGACAATAACAAAAAATTACAATTTGAGACTTCACCTATGGTTCTGCATAAACGAAGTACTTCGCAAAACACACTAATTTGGGAGCATAAACGAAGTAATTCGGTTATTTTAAGTTGTGCGAAATAAACAGCCTCTGGTAATGTTATCCAGGATATTACTAAACTCAATCGCAATAGTTAAGACCGGATTATTAAGAACTTAGTTATTACGATATTTTGTATTTAATTTTAGGGGAAAAATGAGTTTTAATGTATCAAAACAACGTCTTTATGCTTCTCTTCTAATCCTGGGAGCCTGCATTTTGCTTTTCCGTACTATCACAATGCTTTCTCAAGGAGCATTAGACGTGCTTGTTTTATGGGTATCAGTCTTACTCATTGTGGAGTTACTGATCGATACAGGTTGCATATTGAGTTCAGTAAGGTGGTGGATAACTAATGACGAAAGCAAAGCTCGTATTCCATTGCGTATCGGTGCTGCTGCAGCTATCTTACACTCTGCGCGTGTTCTAATCTTCGTGCTTGGGCGTGTCGGGCCATGGATAGATTTTGATGTAAGACCAGAACACAGAGCACTGCATTCTACTCCCTGGAGTTGGGGTTGGCTATATTTTGCTGCAATCATGTCGGTTTTAGGTGTGATCGGAGCATTCATTATTTGGATATTAAGGCGACGTGCCAAAAAAAAGATCGATAATTAATAATTCGGAGATTGAGTTAATTGCTATACTAACAACCCTTAAGAAAGAAAGTAGTGGCAGTTTACTTCGCACAACAACGGATATGAGGTTTGCCCTAATGCTCGTGGCTCACCCAAATTGCTCACTTTGTTCGCAACTTCTCATATCCGCAACCGTTATATAAAATTCCGAACCCAGCACTTGGAAACAAAACATATTTATGTCGTTTTAAATTTAACTTGAAATATGGAAGGAGAAATTAAAATATGACTACACTAAAGGATTCAATAGAGATAAAAACAACACCAGAAAAAATATTTAGTGGTTTGATTAAAGTATTTTCTTCTGAGGAATACTTTAAAGAATGGCACAAAGACCATATAAAATGCCAATCCCTCAAAGGGAAGCCATTTGAGGAAGGATCAATTCTTTATGTTGAAGAATATTTACATGGAGAATTACATAAAATGAAGTTTCTTGGTACAAAAGCGGAGCCAAACAGAAAAATTGAATATAAACTTTTGTTTCCAATGTCTATTATTTGTCCTAAGGGCTCATTTATTATAGAACCAAAGGGAGAAAGTTGTATTTTTACTGCTACGCTTTCTTTTAGATTTGGTCGGTTATTCTCAAAATTTGCCAAGGGTAGAGTTGAGGCTATTAAAAAACATATGAAAGAAGAAGGAGAAAACCTAGAAAAAATATTAGAAAAATGATTCATGAGCGGGGTTCGGAACTCTGCGGTTGCTTCGCAACTTCGCAAACCCGAATTCCGTTGTATGAAATGGTTGGGTGGTATGGTTAAAAAACCTTTGTCAACATGAAGACATATAACGAAATAAATATAATACAATACAATAATAAGGAGAAAGAACCTATGAAAACAAAGATGTTTGGTAAGGTATCGCTGGTCTGCCTCATTGTATCAATTCTTTGGATTGTATTAATGGTATTGTCCATGACCCGAATTGGCCCAATCGATACCCAGGAGCAAGCTATCAATTCAGTTACTAGTCGGGATTGGCTGTTTTATCTGACATATGTAAATGCAGTAATTATCACAATATTGGCAACAATCTTATTTGTCGGTTTGTATTTATATTGCAAATCGTCTGAACCGGAATTGTCAATGATTGGACTTATATTTATTCCGGTATATTGTATGTTTAATCTGTTTTCATATTTCTCTCAGATTATAATCGTGCCAAAAGTGCTCTCTTATCAAAATGTGGCTGATAATGATGTTATATTTAATATATTTCTCGGACAGATGGTACAGGGGTGGCAAGGTTCAGCTGTTTCAGTGATTAATAATTTTGCTTATGCTATTCTCGGAGTTTCTTCAATTGCCTTTGGGGTAGCGTTGTTGAAGAAGAGGAACTTCGCTAAAGTTTCGGGTATTTTTCTGATATTGAATGCTGTTGCTTGTATAATAGGGATTATTGGAATACTCGCAGGAAACAAAATAATTGGAATGGGATCCGCCGTTGGAGGAGTTCTCTTTATTATTGCTTTAGTTTTTCTGTGTTTTATGTTTTTTAAGGAAGATGAACAATGAGATTCCATAACTGGAAATATCCAACCACATCGTATAACTCAGCATATACGCTAGGGGCATACGCTCTTGCCCTTCGGGACATTTTGCTATCGCAAAATGTCATATATGCTCGAAACGTTGTGCGTAGAAACGATTAGAAGTTAAAACCGTAACTGTTGGAGTAGAACATCCTGAATAAAGTCCTAAGTACTATCCAACAGTACTTTCTTTGACGTGAATCTCAAAGATATTTTTTGGCTTTATCAGTTTCGTGTAAGATACAGATTTGAACCCAGATACATCTTTCCTTTGGATGCATTAGCCTGTAAATGCTCACCGGCCAGAACATTTGCTTACCTCCCTTGATAATCACAAGCTTTTGTGGCAGTCTTCCTATTGATGTGTAAACTTCTGGCTATTTGCTCATAGGTCATTGTCAGCAGGCGCAGTTGAGTTGCTTTCTTGGATAATTTCTGATATGAATGGGGTTGCTGAGCAGGAAGTATCTTGATATAGGCGGATATTTCACCAATGGTTCGAATTGGTTGCAACTGCGTCCGCCATACACTCGTATATGGTATGTCGTATATAGCGAGAAAAGAAACAAAGAGAAATTAAATAAATAGGGACAGCGCCCATTTTTTTTACAAACGTTGTACGACATTTTGACCAATAATATTTGTATAAATTAAAGAATGGAAATAAGAAATTATAATTTAAGTGATGAATCGCAGGTAATTGATTTATGGGTTAAATGTGATTTGGCAAGACCCTGGAATGACCCAAAAAAAGACATTGAAAGGAAACTCAAAATTGATCCGGATTTATTCTTGGTAGGAGTGCTTAATAGTAAAATAATTGGAACCGTTATGGGGGGATATGAAGGCCATAGAGGATGGATAAATTATCTCGCAATTGATCCTTCACAACAAAGAAAGGGATATGGGAAAATCATGATGAAGGAGATTGAAGAAAAACTAAAAGCAAAAGGTGCACCAAAAATAAATATTCAAATTCGATCAACAAATAAATTTGTTATAAATTTTTACAAATCAATTAATTATAGAATTGACGATGTGATAAGCATGGGAAAAAGGCTTATTGAAGATGAAAGATATAGAAAATAGAAATACAAATATTATTGGCCAAAACAGAATAAATAAAATAAATAGGGACAGCGCCCATTCTTTTTGAGAGATTGAGTCGCTGTACGTAAAGTTGTGACATGCCACGAACATCAAGAGCCGCAGCAATAGGTTTTCCTCATTATGTTACCCAAGGGGAAAATTATCAACAATGTGTTTTTGAAGACAAGGATGGTTTCATAAGTAGAATAGAGGGGTTGTATGGGCGGCAATTAAAGGTTTTATGCCGTTGTGCCTGGTAAGA
>NJBQ01000031.1 GCA_005223095.1 Candidatus Aerophobetes bacterium Ae_b3a | reverse complement strand
AAATAGCCCAGAAATATCACCTTCTCATTACCGGTGGTTCTGACTGCCATGGAGAAGCTAAGGATAAAACATTGATGGGTAAGGTAAAAGTTCCTGCTTCTCTGCTTAAAAACCTTAAAGCAGCAGCGGAGAAACAAAATGTTCGTTCCCTACATTGAGGCTCACGACTATACCCTATGCTCTTCTGTTTTCCATGTTCTTTGTCCTTTCTTTATAATTCAATAAACCATGAAGATTGGGCTTTGCATGGGGGAAACCGAATTCCCCCCCCTACCCAAAACAGTCTGGGTGCTCGGATTCTAGCCATCTTTGACGTCTTGCGCTACCTGCGCTCCGAGCCTATTTTCCCCTAAAAGCAAGAAAGGGCATAGTTTCTCTGGATAGAAGATGCCTCTGGCAAACAGAGGAAGTAGTGGTGTATTATTTTTGGTTTGGCAAAAACCCCCAATGAAGGTTAAATTAGAAAATGAAAATAAATAAGATTAAAACGCTTTCTGCAGGAGAAATTAAACTCTACTCGGTTCGAGTTTTAAGAAAAAAGGTTTATATACATAGAGAGACAGAACATTATCGTTAAAGAAGGTTGACATTGTAATATAAATAGGTTACAATTGTAATATAGGAAGGTTACAAAATTATGGATATAGTTAACATATTTAAGTCAAAAACACGTAAAGCATTATTTAGGCTTTATTTTTCTAATTCAGAGAGCGAATATTATCTTAGGGAATTGGAGCGTATTCTTGATATTCCGGTTAGTATGATACGTAAAGAATTACTTCGTTTGAAGGAGAATGGCATTTTCATTTCTGCCAAAAGAGGTAATCTTACATATTTTTGTCTCAACAAATCCTACCCTTTGTTTGATGAGTTGAAGAGCATCGTATTCAAAACCATAGGCATAAGAGGACTCCTAAAAGAGACCCTCGAGCAAATAAGAGGGGTAGAGATTGCTTTTATCTATGGTTCCTTTGCTAAAAATGAGGAGAATGCAAAAAGCGATATTGATTTGTTCATTGTAGGTGAGATTGAAGGGCGCAAGTTGGTAACGGAAGTAGGAAAGGTGGAAAAAACGCTGAAGAGAGAAATCAATTATAGCTTATATACAAGGGACGATATTAAGAAGAAAAAAAAAGAAATGGATCCTTTTATGTTAGAGGTTATTAACGGTCCGAAAATATTCTTGATGGGAAGCCAAAACGATTTATGAAAATTATGAAAGATTCATGGAAGAATATCTGAATAAAGGGTTACTGAAGAGGCAAAAATCTAATTACCGCACACCTGAAACACTTATATTGCGAGCACTTAAAGACCTAAAGACATCAAAAGCGAATTTGGACATTGATGAAGGAACAGCTTACGTAATTGCGTATTTAGCGATGTTGCGTGCAGGGAGAGCGTTTATGCTTCTGAAGGGGCTTCGTCCTGCTAATGGATACCAACATAAGACGGTTGTGGAGTTCATGGCTTACTTCCTAGAGAAGAAGTTCGAATCTCTGGTAGAGCATTTTGACAGAATGCGTAAGAAGCGCAATATTTTTACTTATGATATTAGCATTTCTATTTCTAAAACAGAGGCTAGAAACGCATTAAATACTGCTGCGGAGTTTGTTAATGTCATCCGAGATGTCATCAGACGAGAGAATCCGCAGATTCAGTTCAAATTCTGACCCCTTTGATTTCTTATTTTCTGAGGAGGAAGAGAAAGCAAAATGCCTGAAAAATCAAAGGTTTCTGAAAAGAGGAGCCAAAAAGTGTATACCCGTACTTACGGATGACCTTATATTTCGGCTTCACAATACGCTTTTTTCGTTCTTTCAAGTTCAATGAACTAATGCACCGCGCGCTGGGGCGGGCTGTATTGGTGGTGTATGCACCGTTCGTCCCTCGCTGGGGCTCGGGCTCACTTGGCGCTCGCTAGGCCGCTCGCTTCGCGGTAATCAGTAGTTCGATTCGGCTTTTCGTGTTTCGCTGGGTTTGAACGACAGCAAACCCACCAAAACACTCTGCATCCTCAACCTCGCAAAAATTCTCTCTGAAATTCTTTTTTCAAAGTGGCCACCGTAAAAATTCTTAGAAGGTGTTTTTGCTCGGTTTCGTCCGCTCCCGATGCGTCGCATCGGGAAAAGCCGAATCTCTCCCCACCCGCCCAGCAGTCACAGTCGAGCGGCTTCAGCCAGCTTCGCTGTCTTCCGCAGCGCCCTTTGTGGGCCTGCTTGCCTGATTAAAAAAACATTGACATAATCGTATAAATTATATATACTTGTTCACAAGTAGTAAGAAATTATACGGTGACTAAATGCAAATACGAACACAGGAGCTCATGATTTTTTTTCAGAGTCACGGCGGGGTAGCTCGATTTTCCGCTATTCTGAAGGCTGGATTTCATCCTGATTCGCTTAGTGCTCTGGAAAAAGAAGGAAGAGTTGAAAAGATTGCCCGGGGTCTCTATCGTGTGACTAATTATACTCCTGGTTCTCATCCCGATCTTGTTATTGCATCACTTCAGGCACCTCGAGGCGTTATCTGTCTTTTTTCCGCTCTTTCTTTTTATGAAGCAACAAACGAAATTCCTCATTATGTGGATATAGCCATTCCACAAGGCACACATGCCAATAGAATTAAGTATCCCCCAGTCAGATTTTACCGCTTTGCTCCTAAAACATGGAAAGCAGGAATTGAAAACCATGAAATTGAAGGACGTAGAATCAAAGTCTATAGCCTCGCTAAAACGATTGCCGATTGTTTTAAATTCAGGAACAAGATAGGTATAGACCCTGCGCGGGATGCCCTCAAAGTTGCTGTTACTGAAAAAGGTATAAAACTAAAAGAGATCATGCAGTATGCTAAGATTTGTCGTGTTGATAATATTGTGAAGCCTATATTGGAGGCTATGATATGAAAAAGGATATTAAGAATATAGAAGCCTCTGTTCGCGCTCGACTTCAAAATGAAGCGAGAGCAAGCAATTATAAGGAACAGGGGGAATGATGTCAAAAAGAGGAATGAATCTAAAAGAAATCTCCACGGCAAAGGTTGTTCTGTATAGGAATAAGTTTGAGGTCAGGCTGAAAAAGGAGACAGTGTGGCTGAGCCTTAATCAGATGACTGGTCTGTTTGAGCGGGATAAATCTGTCATCTCTCGTCATTTACACAACATATTCAAAACCAAAGAGTTAGACCGCAGTTCAACTGTTGCATTTTTTGCAACAGTTCAGGATGAGGGGGGCCGCTTGGTTGAACGGAGAATTGAATATTTTAACCTTGATGCTATTATTTCAGTTGGTTACCGGATTAATTCTAAGCGGGGAACGCAGTTTCGTATCTGGGCCACGAATGTATTAAAGAAACATTTAGTTGACGGATATACGGTCAATGAGAAACGTCTTAAGGTTGCAGAGCATAAGTATCGGCAATTACAGAAATCAATAAAACTTTTAGGAAATGTGATGCGTCTTGAGGTTGTTTCTGATGAAACAAAAGGCCTTATCCAGGTGATAAGCGGGTATAGCAGAGCACTTGATATATTGGATGATTATGACCACCAACGACTTTCTGTTCCTAAGGGGACGACGAAAAAAGCCAAATTTGAACTTACCTATGAAAAGACCCGCAGGATTATTGATACTATGAGAAAAAGATTCAAGGATTCCCCGCTTGTCGGTCAAGAAAAAGATAACAGTCTTAAAAGCTCTATTGGCGCAATTTATCAGACATCTAAAGGCGAAGATGTCTATCCAACGGTTGAAGAAAAAGCGGCTCATCTGTTGTATTTTGTCACCAAGAACCATAGTTTTGTAGATGGCAATAAGCGGATTGCCGCGGCGCTTTTTGTCTGTTTTTTGCAGAGAAACGGTATCCTTTTGCGTAATGATGGTGCGCCTCGTATGGATGAAAATGCCCTTGTGGCATTAACTCTTATGATTGCAGCCAGTAAGCCTCAGGATAAAGATATTATGATTAAGGTCATTTTAAATTTGCTGATGTAACTGCGGTAGCGGGGAAAATTTTCAAAAGGCTTTAAAGGGGGTAATGAATTCAAAAGAAAGAATTTTTTTGTGGGAGACTTTGATGTGTTTGCGTCTTGCTCTTTGAGCAGTCAACACGTCTTACGGCGTTGGAAAGCAGGTTTACGGTTCCCTACCCAGCAGTCATTTCGTGACTGCTGGCCCCTTAAGACAAGAGTTTTTTTGATAGTCAGTAATGGATTAGATATAAAAAGGGTCTAAAATGCCAACAATAAAAATGTTCGATTTTTTGGCAAAACTTAGTGATGCTTATTTTGTGGTTTACAATACTCTGAACATAGTTAAACGGTCAGATGTACAGAGTGTTATTGTGAACACAATGATGCAAGGTACAAATCAACTATTGCAGGAGTTGGAGGACAAAAAAGTATTTCATGGGGATATCTTGCAAAGAACAACATTTAAAAATCTCCTTACCCAACAGTTGAAAGATGGTCATGCTCGAAAGGTTCAAGAGTATTATCCTATATTTTTGAATCAAAATCTTGTAATGCTATGTACGATAATGGAGATCTTCTTTCTTCATATCTTAGAGACTATTATGTTGAAGGAGCCGAATGTTTTGGTCGGGCTTACCCAGGGAAAGGCGCTCACTCTTAAGCAAATACTGGCTGTCAAAAACTACGATTCAATAATTGAAAAATTCAGATCTAAGATTTTAGACCATTTTTCAAGGCAAGGCTTAGAAGAAAAATTCAAGATCTATGAAAAGATAGGTCTGGACATAGGCAAAGTATTTGATTATTCTACGTATACCAGCGATGCACAAAAGCGGCTTATTGGCTATGACCTTAGCAAACTGAGCGAGATTTTTGATAAACGACATAACGTAGTACATAAAAATGAGCTGCCTTTAAAAGAATTGAGCGAATTGGCAAAAATAAAAGAGTTTTTTGAGAAGATAGTTATTAAGCTTTCTATATTAACTGTGGATAAATATGCTATTTTGCTAGATATTTTAGCGCGCTCTGGCTACCCAACAGACAAGACCCCGGCTGAAGGGCAACGCAAAAAGGAAGGTGATAATTAAGAAACATCGATAGTTATGAAACTAGTCCTATATTTAAAAAGTTCCGCCCAAAAACAACCGAAAGAAGTAGCTGTCTGGTGATATTTTGAAGAATGGAATGTCTTAAGATGAGTTTATGAAAAAAAGGATGTTTCCGGAAAATGAAGATGACAAACAAAGGACATAACTATATGGAAAGTAATTCTCTCAAAGTCTATATCCGTACCTATGGATGTCAGATGAATGAGTATGATTCTGAGATTATGGCTGGCTTATTAGAGAATAGCGGCTATCACTTGACAGACAACCCTGCGGAAGCTGGGGTAATTCTCCTTAATACCTGCTATGTGCGGGAGAAAGTTAAACATAAGATTTACAGCAGACTGGGAGAATTAAAGAAGCTTAAGGAAGAAAAGCCTGAACTTATTCTGGGTTTATGCGGATGTTTAGTGCAGAAAGAGCCAGAGGAGGTTCTACGGCGAGCACCCTATCTAGATTTTATTTTAGGTACTTCCAACTTTTATCAGTTGCCCGAAGTATTGGAGGATATCTCTGGAAATCATAATCGGGAGAGCCAATCTGGGGATAAGTATGCCAGGGTGGTCAGGGTCGAGGAAGATAGAGCAATTCCTGAAGGCATGCCTAAATTAAGAAAGAGAAGATTTAGCGCTTTTGTTTCCATAATGAGAGGCTGTAATAACTTCTGTTCTTACTGTAATGTCCCTTATGTAAGAGGTCGAGAAGTGAGCAGACCGTGTAAGGATATCCTGAGAGAAATTGAAGAACTGGCTCAAAAAGGATATAAGGAAGTAACTCTTCTGGGGCAAAATGTGAATTCCTATGGTAAAGAAAGTAGAGAGAAAGTAGACTTTGCTGACCTTTTAGGTTTTGTTGATCAAATAGAGGGTTTAAGGAGAATAAGATTTACTACTTCTCACCCCAAGGACCTGAGTGATAAGTTGCTCGAGAAAATGGCAGAATTGGATAAGGTCTGTGAGCATCTTCATCTGCCGGTTCAGTCAGGCTCTAATAAGATTTTATCCAGAATGAAGAGAGGCTATACTAGAGAACATTACCAAAATCTGGTGGATAAACTCCGCCAGGCAATTCCTGAGATAGCTCTTACTACTGATATTATTGTGGGATTTCCGGGAGAGGAGGAAAAAGATTTCCAGGACACTCTGGAGTTGGTAGAAACAGTTGGTTTTGACGGTGCTTTTACTTTCTGTTATTCTCCTCTTAAGGGGACCGAAGCAGCCCAGTTAGAGGAGAGGATTCCGGAGGAAACTAGTGGCCAAAGACTAAGAAGGTTAATCGAGCTTCAACAGAAAATCCTTCTTAGAAAGAATGAGTTCTTGGTCGGAAAAGAAGTCGAAATTATGGTAGAAAAAATCTCAAAAAAGAGTTCTGATGAGCTTCAAGGAAGAACACGTACTAACAAGATGGTGGTATTTGAGGGTAGAAAGGAGCTTATCGGTAATATTATATCAGTGAAAATAGTGGCTTCTGGATGTTGGGCCTTAAGAGGAGAGGTCAGCTCTTGCTAGATGCTCTTTTAGTTATTTTAGGACCAACCGGTGTGGGGAAGACGGAAGTAGCCATAGAATTGGCAAAAAGAATTAGAGCAGAGATAATATCTGCTGATTCTCGCCAGATTTACAAGGAGATGGATATAGGCACTGCCAAGCCTTCTTCTGCTGTTCGCCAGAAAATCCCGCACCATCTTATTGACCTTGTTTTTCCTGATGAGATTTTTGATGTGGCTGGTTTTAAGGCACGGGCAGAAGCTATTATAAAAGAGTTACAAAAGAAAGACAAATTACCTATTTTGGTAGGAGGCAGCGGTCTTTACATAAAGGCTGTAATGGATGGACTTTTCATAGGGCCAGGAGCAGATTGGAAGTTGCGGGAGAAGTTAAAAAAAAAAGAAAAAAAAGAAGGCAGGGGAACTCTCCATCAGCAACTTGAGCGAGTGGACCCGACTACTGCTTCTCGCCTTCATCCGCATGACCAAAGAAGGATTATCAGGGCGCTGGAGGTTTACCATCTTTCTGGCAAGCCAATCTCCTCTTATCAAACACAATTTCCTTCTACCTTGACAAATGCAGTAATGATTGGCTTGGAGAGAGAAAGAGAATCTCTTTTCCGTCTAATTAATGAGCGAGTGGATAGAATGGTAGCAGGAGGATTGATTGGGGAAGTAGAGTCTCTTCTGAGCAAAGGGTACTCAGAAGATTTACCTTCTTTACAGGGATTAGGATATCAGCAGATTATAGCCTATCTAAAGGGAGAGTATCCACAAGAAGAAGCAATTAGGTTAGTAAAGAGAGATACCAGAAGATTTGCCAAACGTCAGATGAGTTGGTTTAAGCGGGATAAACGAATATTATGGATAGATACAGAAGAGTTTTCTTCTTTCACTGAGATTTCAGACAAAATAATGGATATTCTAATGAAGAAAATACCACAGATAAAGCTAGCGTATAGTGAGAAATGCAAAAGCAAAACTTAAAATCTAAGACCAACTTAAAAAGGAAAATAAGTTTTAGATTTTGAATTATAATTTTTCGCTTTCAGCTTTGAGTTCTTTTTAATGATTTATTCTATACGCTAAACGCTACCCGCTATACGCTATATTAGAATTAAGTTGATAGGAGGAAATGGAATGGAACCGGAAGAACAGATTCAACTAATCAAGAAGAATACAGTAGAAATCATTCAGGAAAGTGAGCTTTTAAGAAGAATAACAAGCAAGGGGTCACTTCGCATAAAGCTTGGAGTGGACCCTACTACTTCCGATATTCATCTGGGACATAGTATAGTTCTTTTTAAGCTAAGATGTTTCCAGGATTTAGGACATAAAGTTATTCTCTTAATTGGTGACTTTACCGCCAGGGTTGGGGATCCCAGCGGCAGAAGTAAAACGAGGAAACCCTTGTCTATCAAGGAGATAGCTGCCAATGCCAGAACTTATCGAGAACAGGCCTTCAAGATATTAGCTCCAAAAAAGACAGAAGTACTTTTTAACTCTGAATGGCTGGCTAAGATGAATTTCTCTGATGTTCTGAAACTTGCTTCTTATTATACCGTGGCAAGAATGCTGGAAAGAGACGATTTTAGTTTGCGCTATCAAAAAAAGTATCCTATTGGTCTTCACGAATTTATGTATCCTTTGATGCAGGCTTATGATTCGGTAGCCATGCATGCCGATGTAGAGTTAGGCGGGACAGACCAGAAATTCAATCTTCTTTTGGGAAGACAAATACAGAAGGCTTATGGACAGCCATCACAAATTGTCATTACCATGCCACTTCTGGAGGGTATAGATGGTTCTAAGAAGATGAGCAAAAGTCTGGGGAACTATATTGGGGTGACAGAACCGCCTTATGAGATGTACGGAAAAGTTATGTCAATACCCGATGAGTTAATATTCAAGTATTTTCGATTGCTGACCTCTTTAAGTGAAGAAGAAGTAGACTCCAGAGAAAAGGAGTCTAAGGAGGGGAGGCTGCACCTCGGCAAAGCAAAAGAGGAATTAGCCGAGAGTATAGTCAGTTTTTACTATAGTAAATCTAGCGCAGAAGCGGCAAAAGAGAGATTTAAAGCTATTTTCAAGAGAAAAGAGACACCAACCGACATTCCCTCCTATTTTTTGGCCTCAGATGAAATGAAGGAAGGTAAGATATGGATAGTGAGGATTCTCCAGCTTACCGGTTTGGCTAATAGCGGTTCAGAGGCACGTCGTCTAATTAAGCAGGGGGGAGTGAAATGGGATGAAAAAATAGTGAAAGATATTGGCTGGGAAGTTTCTCCAGGCGAGAGTCACGTTTTGCAAGCAGGTAAAAGAAAATTTATAAGGATAGTTAGGAAGCACTATTAAGTAAGGATTCTGAGCATGGTTGATAACAAAACAAGAGAAAAGATAGCCAGATTGCGAGAAGAAATCCATTACCATGATTACAAATACTATATAGAGAATAATCCGGAAATTTCTGATTATGAGTATGACCAGTTAATGAGAGAGCTAAAGAGGTTGGAGGAGAGGCATCCTTCTCTTAGAAGTTCGAACTCTCCCACCCAGAGGGTAGGAGGTATGCCTGAAGAAGGTTTTCCTACGGTGGAACATTCTGTTCCCATGCTCAGTTTAGAGAATGCCTATTCAGAAGAAGAAGTAAGAGAGTTTGAAAGAAGACTACATCGGGAGCTGCCCGGGGAGGATTTTCAATATGTGGTAGAGCGAAAGATAGATGGTGTATCCGTTTCTTTGGTGTATGAAGATGGAGAATTGCAGCGAGGCTCAACCAGGGGGGACGGTAGGAGAGGAGATGATATTACGGCTAATCTGAAAACTATTCATACCATTCCTCTTGAGCTGCGTAAAAAGGTAAGAGGAAGAATTGAGGTAAGGGGAGAAATATACATATCCAGGTCCGGATTTCAACAGTTAAATAAAAAAAGAGAGCAAAAGGGAGAGTCTCTTTTTGCTAACCCCCGCAACGCTGCCGCTGGCTCTCTAAAACTTCTCGATCCTCGAATTACCAGCCAAAGACCCCTGGATGGCTTTGTCTATGCCTTACCTTATACCGTAGAAGTAAAGATTCCTTCCACACAAATGGAGTGTTTGGAGAAATTGAGAGAATGGGGATTTAGAGTGAATCCTCACTTTAGATTGTGCAAAGATATAGATGAAGTGCTTACTTACTGTCGTTTTTGGGCTAAAAAAAGAGAAGAACTAGACTATGAAGTAGACGGAATGGTAATTAAGGTAAATAATATTGATCAACAGATGAGATTGGGTTCTACCGCCAAGAATCCCAGGTGGGCTATTGCTAGTAAGTTCCAGGCTAAACAGGCAACAACGGTGATAAGAGATATCATCCTTCAAGTGGGAAGGACAGGCGCCCTTACCCCGGTAGCTATATTTGAGCCCACCCCTTTAGCCGGGACTACTATTACGCGAGCTACCTTGCACAATGAGGATGAGATTAGAAGGAAAGATATAAGAATAGGAGATACGGCTATTATTGAAAAAGGAGGGGATATCATTCCTCAAGTAGTAAAGGTAATTGAAAGTAAAAGAAGCGGTGCAGAGAAAGAATTCTCCATCCCCAAGAAGTGTCCTGTCTGCGGTGCTAAGGTAATTAAGCTAGAAGATGAGGCAGTGAGTAGATGCATAGGTTCATCCTGTCCGGCTCAGTTGAAGGAAAAGATTGCTCATTATGCTCAAAGAACGGCTATGAATATGGAAGGTTTAGGAGATAAGTTAATTGAGCAATTGGTCGATAATAAGATTATCCTGGATGTATCTGACCTTTACAAGTTGGACCTTTTTACTCTCTCTTCTCTGGAGCGAATGGGGGAGAAGTCTGCTCAAAATCTTCTTTTTGAAATTAAGAAGAGTAAATCGCAGCCTTTGAGCCGACTTATTTTTGCTTTAGGCATTCGTTATGTAGGAGCAGGGGGGGCTCGTATATTAGCCGATAATTTTTTCTCTTTAGAAGCGTTAGCAACCGCTTCCCAGGGAAGCCTGCAAGAGATTCCCGAAATTGGCCCTAGAACTGCCCAGTCAACCCTCCTCTTTTTTCAGGAGGAGAAAAACAGAGAGCTATTAGCTAGATTAAAGAAGTGGGGAGTACGAATGGAGGAAGAGAGAGAGGAAAAGAGGGAAACTTCTCTTACTGGAAAGAGATTTGTCTTTACTGGAAGCCTGGAGCATTATACTCATCAGGAGGCAAAGGATCTAGTAGAGAAAATGGGGGCGAGAGTAGTGAGTTCTGTTAGCCAGAAGACAGATTATGTAGTAGTGGGCGAAAATGCTGGTTCTAAATATGATAAAGCTAAGGCGCTCAGGGTGAAGACTATTACTGAAGAAGAATTTGGGGAATTAATGAAGTGATAGTAGGCTTAGTGGCTGTTCTACAGTGGGATGGATAGACTTGGAGAAAATGAAAGCAGAAATTATAGCTCTGGCTAGAAGGGTTGCCTCTTGACTATTTGAGCAAAATTTACTAGAATGAGAAGAGTTAAAGAATCGTGCTTGGGGTTGACACGAAAAAGAAGGTTATGTATAGTAAGTTATTCCTGGTGAATAATTGTTAGTGAATAGTGAATCGCAAACAAGGAAATAAATGATTGTAGGGTTTGGTTGACAATTCACGATTTACGAAGTATGATTCACCAGATACAGCTAGGGAAGAAAACTATCGTTCCTTGACAATAAATTTAAAGAGTGGTAGGATTAAGCTAAGATTTGATGTAAGTACTCAGTAAAGCACGTCATTGCGAGCGCAAGCGAAGCAATCTCAATCTTCATCAGAGATTGCCACGTCGTCCTGAAGGCCTTCAGAACTCCTCACAATGACAAGAAGGAACGTACTTCATTGAATATTTACGATTTGACAAATAAAAGAAGATATGGTAATAAATGAGAAAAATGAGAAAAGGGGGTGGTAGAAGAGAAAAAGAAGAGATTGAGGTAAAGAAAAAGAAATAGAATAGAAAACAAAGAAATAATAAGAATAGAGTTATAAAAGGAGGCAAGTAGAATGAAGAAAGGGTTAATAGGGGTAGTAGTATTGGCATTTGTAGCACTGGTTTGCGGAACTGCCTTTGCTGCAACTTTTCACGAGGTTGATATCGAGGCTACTCTAGAATGGACAATTTTTGATCAGGATGGGTTCATGCCTGGAACTAGTTATGACGCTCCTGCTTTAGCAGCGCCTGACTTAACAATCACCGCAGGTCCTTGGTCGGCTGGCACCGACGATGGTGACTGGGATTACTTTAAGTATACGGCGGAGATGGCCACTATCGGGCTCCATGCGGCAACCAGTTATGAAATATATGACCTGGGGCATGACATCACCGAAACTCAAGGCATAACCGTGGAAGCAGATATGGAACCTTTGAGTCTGGATATACTGTACACCGGCGATGAGGAGTATGGAGTTGGAGGCACATATGATACTGGCCTACTGAGCATAGGGGCAAAGTACAATAGTACTGAAGCTTATGGTGTTCAGTTAGAGTACCCGATTGATGATTTCACTTTGACTGGTCAATATGCAACTGGAAGGCTTCCGGGAGCAACAACAGCCTATCTAGTCAAAGGCGCGTATGCTTTGACCATGGAAAACGCTACGGACGACAGCGAAATAACGCTCTCGTACATGGTTTCCGATTTTCCTTTTCCCAGTTTCGAATCAACTACAATTGAGGCAGAATTGGTAGACTATCCCGTAACTGCTACCACTCTAGTGGGAGCCAGTGTCTCCAGTGTTGAAACTGGTGGCGTTAGCACCACTAGCTATACGGGCACATCAGAAACTACTTTAGTTGAAGGCGTGACCTTTACGCTGGAGGTTGGTAAAGTTGGAGCTGCAGATGTTACCTACTCTGGTATGGTAGGAATTTCATTGTAGGAGAAAAAAAAGGTGAGCTCACTAATGGGTGAGCTCACCTTTTAAGTACGTACGTTAGCTCGAATTCGTGAAAAGAAAGAAGGGAGTTTTTTTGCCAGTAGGGGGAGTGTGAGGATATAGTAAGAGAAAGTAGAGAGGGATTAACGGAGTAGGACGTTTAATCCTGTACGCTAAACGCTACCCGCTATATTTCTTAAAGGAGGTGGAAAAGAAAGATGGCTAAAGTACTTTTAAAAGGTGTCAGCAAGGAGTTTGGAAAAGTAATAGCGGTTAAAGACTTCACTCTGGATATAAAGGATGGGGAGTTTATAATTCTTGTAGGACCTTCTGGATGTGGAAAGACCACTACCTTAAGAACTATTGCCGGTCTGGAGGAGGCTAGTGCAGGTGAAATTTACATCGGAGATAAATTGGTTAACGATGTTCCTCCCAAAAACAGAGATATTGCCATGGTTTTTCAGAACTATGCTCTTTATCCTCATATGAATGTTTATAAAAACATGTCCTTTGGGCTAAGGCTGAGGAAGGTTCCTAAACCTGAGATAAATAAGATAGTTCGAAGAACAGCTGACCTTCTGGGTATTGGTGAACTGTTGGATAGAAAACCTAAGGAGCTTTCTGGTGGACAGCGCCAGAGGGTTGCTTTAGGAAGGGCCATTGTACGTGACCCACGTGTGTTTCTATTTGATGAGCCTCTTTCCAACCTGGATGCGAAGTTGAGGATTGCTATGAGAGCGGAATTATTAGATTTACATCAGCGTCTGAAAACTACTACAATTTATGTTACTCATGACCAATTAGAAGCAATGACTATGGGTGATAGGATTGTGATTATGAATGAAGGGGTAATTCAGCAGGTAGATACCCCTCAGGTGGTATACGATCATCCTGTCAATAGATACGTAGCCGGATTTATCGGTTCGCCATCGATGAATTTTCTGTCGCCTACTATCGTCAAGGAAAACGGGAATTTCTATGCTGCCGATAAAGACTATAAATTAAAGATTCCCGGTGATAAGGCTAAATTGCTAAAGGATTATGTGGACAAAGAAGTTGTATTAGGAGTAAGACCTGAGCATATAGATACGAAGGCGACAAAAAGGGATCATGATCCAGGGGGTGTTTTCTCGGCTTCCATATGGGTAGTGGAGACACTGGGCTCAGAGAAGCTTGTTCATATAAGAAGCGGTGAAAAATATACTCTCATTGCTCGCCTTGACCCTCATGCTGATATTAAAACAGGTGAGACAGTTGAGTTTGTTGCCAACATGAACCTATCTCATGTATTCGATAAGGAGACGGAGGAGATAGTTTTCTGAACTCGGTAGATTAGAACATTTAAATGGAGAGAACTAGAGGAGGAAAAAGAGATAAAATTCCTCCTCTTTGTTTATAGAAAGCAGTAATACGGGGAATGAAGTATGGGGATTGCTATTGTGGTGGATGGGTACAATGTGATTTATAGTTCTTCTGAGTTAAAGAGATTGCTAGAAAAGAGTAAATATCAAGCACAAGAAAAATTAGTTAATCTAATGTCTAGCTATTGTTCTCTGGAGGGAAGGGAAGGATATGTGGTCTTTGATGCTTATAGAGGTCATTGCTTGAAGAGTGAGGAGGAAATCGGTTCTAATTTGAAAATTATCCTCACGGGAACAGGCGAGACAGCTGATTCATATATTGAGAAGTTTGTTTCCCAAAAGAAAGCCTATTATGATTATATCTATGTAGTTACATCGGATTATTCCCAAAGAAGGACAGCGGACGATAAGAAGGTTTTATTTCTCTCCCCACAGAATTTTCTTAAAGAGATCGAAGCCTACCAAAAGGTTTTAAGAGAGACCTATTTTTCCAGCCCATCTAAAGCCTGTCTGAGAGTATCTGACTATTTGAAAAGCGAAGTTAAAGAAAGATTGGATAGAATAAGAGAAGGATTATCCTGAGGCCCTTTTTCTGGCTCTTATTTGACATCCCATCTATCTTGTATAATAATTAAGCGACTTAGATAGCTCATGGTAAATTGAAGATATGAAATATGTTTTGAACTTGGTTTTGAACTTGCTATGAGCTAATAGAATAGGTGAGAAGAATAGAGGAAATAAAGATCAAAATAACTGATAAGGGTGAAATAGAGCTTCTTTGTGGCAAAAGAGATGAAAATTTAAAGTTCATTGAAAAAGAAATGGGAGTTACTTTTGCGCTGAGAGATAATTTTCTTAAAATTAAAGGAACGAAAGAACAAGTAGAGAGGGCAGAAAGGTTAATTAAAAGTATTTTTTTTCAACTGCGCAAAGGATATACTTTCTCTCCCCGAGAGATAAAATATCTCTTGGTTAATACGGAAGAGAAAAAATTAGATGCGGTTAATTCTGCCCTGGTAGTTCTTACTAATCCTCGAGGGAGGAAGATAAGACCTCGCACAAAAGGACAAGAAGAATATGTGGAGGCGATAAGAAATAACGAGGTGATTTTCAGTATCGGTCCTGCAGGAACAGGGAAGACTTATCTGGCAGTGGCTATGGCGGTAGCATCATTAGAAAAAGAGGAGGTAGTCCGCATAATTTTGACTCGTCCCACGGTAGAAGCAGGAGAGAAACTAGGCTATTTACCAGGAGGATTAGAGGAAAAGGTGGAGCCATATCTTCGTCCTTTATATGACGCATTGTACGAGCTGGTTCTTGCCGAAAAGTTCCAGATACTTCTGGAGAGGCGGATTATTGAAATTGCACCTCTAGCTTATATGAGAGGTCGTACCTTTAACGATGCTTTCATTATTCTGGATGAGGCGCAAAATACGACCTATAAGCAGATGAAGATGTTTTTGACCCGACTGGGGTTCGGATCAAAGACAGTAATTGCAGGAGACATCACCCAAATTGACCTTCCTAAAGAGAAAAGTTCAGGGTTGGTGAGTGTACAGTCATTGTTTGAGGGCACACCAGGGATAAAGACTGTTTATCTTACTCAAAAAGATGTGGTAAGGCATCGTCTGGTGCAAGAGATTGTGAAGACATATGAAAATTATGAAAGAGAAAAGAAGAGTAGTTAAGAGAGTGACAAAGATAAACAGTTCTAAGGATAAAAAAATCCAGATTAGAAACCTGTTTGTATTGGCTAAAGGACATTTTCAAAAGTGGCTCTGGGGGTCAGGGGTAGTAGTAGGTTTGGCTTTGATTTTTCTTTTACCTGGAACCAGGGAAACCGATTGGTTTAGACAAATCGGTTTAGTTAGTCTGGTAATTCTGTCTGTTTTTGTTCTCTTTATTTATCTTCGGAGATTCTGGGCGGAATTTCTTTTATCTCGACCTTTATCCTTATTGGGGATTTTGATTGTCTCTATGGCTGTAATAGGGAAAGTCATCATATTGTTGCCTCAAGTACCTGACTACTTTATTCCCATTGCTTTTTTATCTATTTTAGTTTCACTTCTTTTTACTCCCATCCTATCTGCAATAATAACTTTATTATTAGTTATTCTTTTTGCTGTTAATACTCAGAATTTGGGGATTTTGCCAATTCTAACTATAGGAGGGTTGGTAGGTGCATATACTGCTTCTTTTATTCATCAGAGAACTGATTTAACTAAAGGTGGTCTTTATGTGGGTATATCCAATGTTTTAGCAATATTGGCCGTAGGTTTAGTTGGTAATCATTCTCTTTCTTATATTTTAACTATGAGCTTATGGGGTATAGGAAGCGGTTTTTTTTCCAGTATTTTAGTTATGGCAGTATTGCCTTATTTAGAAACCTATTTTGGGATAACTACCGATATCAGGTTACTAGAGCTAGGTAACTTAAATCTTCCCCTTCTTAATAGATTAACTATCGAGGCTCCCGGTACATATTACCATACTATAATGGTGGCTAGTCTGGCTGAGGCGGGAGCAGACGCTATTGGGGCTAATTCTCTTCTGGTAAGGATAGGTGCTTATTATCATGATATTGGTAAGATTGTTCGACCCCACTTTTTTTTCGAAAATGCTGGGTCAAGTGAGAACAATCATCACCAGAAAGTAACTCCTAATTTAAGTTCGGTGATTATTATATCCCATTTGAAAGATGGAGTGGAGATGGCTCAGGATAATCGTCTTCCTCAAGTGATTATAGACATCATTAGAGAGCATCACGGGACTGGGCTAATAGCACATTTTTATAGAGAGGCCCTGTTAAAAGGAGACAAAAGGAATAAGGAGTTAATAGGGGAAGAGAATTTTCGCTATCCAGGTCCTAAGCCTCAGTCCAAGGAAGCAGCTATTGTAATGTTGGCTGATTCAGTAGAAGCTGACTTTCGTTTTCTGCCGCGGCGAAACATTAAAAGCATAGAAACTCAGGTAGGCAAAGTGATTGGCAATAAGCTGAGAGATGGACAACTGGATGAATGTGATTTAACCTTGAGAGAGATAGCTAAGATAACCCAGGCTTTTAGCAGGACCCTGGTTGGTGTTGTCCATACTCGCGGAAGGTATCCAGAGGAGATGTTAAAGAAAGAATCTAAAATTGGGTAGTTTCATGCCTAAAGTCCAGGTAAGAAACCTACAGAGGAAGATGGTTGATACAGAATTTCTGGGAAAGGTGGCCTCGATGGTGTTGGACGATAATTTGGCTTCCAGAAAGAAGAAGGAGATAAGTATAGCTCTGGTGGATATTAAGAGAATGGCTAAGTTAAATGAGAAATTTCGTGGGGTGAAAGAGCCTACGGACGTTTTAGCTTTTCCTCTAGGAGGAGAATTTATATCTACAGAAAACCTACTGGGGGAGGTGGTGATTTCAATAGACAAAGCCGAGGAACAAGCCAGAGAAAGAGGGCACTCGTTAGAAAGCGAGCTTGCTCTTTTAACAGTTCATGGGGTTTTGCACTTACTCGGTTATACTGATGAGGATGAAGATAAAAAGAAGATTATGCAGGCCAAAGAAAACAAGATTCTTCGCTTTTTTAGAATAGAGTTGAGCAGTGAAAGGAGAGAGATTAATGAGAAGAAAGAAGAATAAAAGTCTAATTCTTTTACTTATTTGCTTATCTTTTATGGTGGGTCTGAGTGTCAATGCTGCCAGGGCGGATTTAGTAGTTAAGATAGGTTATGTAGACCTGGAGAGGATTTTCAACGGATATGAAAAAACCAGGGAACTGGAAGTGAAACTGAAGACGGAGAATGAAGCTGATGGGGAGATGCTTAGCGAAAGAAGACAGATGATAGAAAAAGAGATAGATAGACTTACAGAAGAGCTGGAAACGCAGGCATTGATGCTCTCAGAATCTGCCAAGGAAAAAAAACAGGCAGAGATAGAACGCAGGGCTGAAGAATTGGATGAGTTCAGTGTATACATTCAGCGGCGAAGCATAGATAGGGAGGCTAAGTATACGGATGCGATCCTGAAGGACCTCGATTTGAGGCTACCTTCGATAATAGAAAGTATTGCGGAGAAAGAAGGGTATAGATTTGTTTTTGATGTAAGGTCTTTATTCTATGTTACTCCAGAAAAAGAGTTTGACTTGACAGATAAAGTGCTAGCTCGGTTAAATGAGGAGTATAAAGCGGAGACTGAAAGTGGTGAATAGAATTTCGTTGCTCGAAGAAAAAACAATAAGACGGTAAGTGGTGCATAGAAATTCGTGATGCGTCGTGCGTGATGCGTATTGCGCAATACGAGATACGGGGTTTGTTGCTATGAAAAAAACTTTAGAAGAATTAGCAAGGCTCGTACAAGGCAAAGTTGAAGGAGATGGAGGAGTAATAATAGAAGGCGTAGCTAAGGTGGAAGAGGCCAAGAAGGGTGAAATTACCCTGGCTGTTTCTGAAAAATTCCTCTGTGAAGCTAAGAGGTCACAGGCTTCGGCAGTTATTGTTTCTTCGGGGGTTAGAGATTTTTCCAAGCCTACACTTCGAGCCAGAAATCCTCGTTTAGCCTTTGCTCAAATTCTGGAAGTTTTTTATCCTCAAGTACGAAAATTCTCTGGGATCCATCCCACAGCTATAATAGGCAAAGATGCGAAAATAGGTAAAAAAGTAACTTTGGGCGCTTATGTAGTGATAGGCGATGCAGCAAAAATAGAGAAAGGTGCCTACATAAGTTCTGGAGTATATATAGGAAATAGAGTGGTTATAGGACAAAATAGTCTTCTCTTCCCTAGAGTGACTGTTCTCGACGATACGGTTATAGGAGGGGAGGTAATAATCCATTCGGGAACAGTTATAGGCTCGCATGGTTTTGGATTTGTCAGGAAGGAGGATGGCTCATATTATAAGATACCTCAAGCAGGTAGAGTGGTGATTGAGGATAGAGTAGAGATAGGGGCTAATGTGACTATAGACAGGGCGACCATAGGAGAGACAAGTATAGGTTCCGGGTCTAAAATCGACAATCTAGTTCATATAGCGCACAATGTTGCTCTGGGCAAAAATGTTGCTATAGTAGCCTTGGTAGGTATTTCGGGGAGTTCGACTCTAGGAGATGGAGTGGTTATGGCTGGTCAAGCTGGAGTGACTGAACACGTAACCATTGGAAATGATAGTATAGTTGCCGCCAAGTCAGTGGTTACCAAGAATATAGCACCTGGTTCTATTGTTTCTGGTTTTCCAGCAAGGCCGCATCATAGACAAAAGAGGATAAAGGCTCTTATTGACCGTTTACCTCAGCTGGTACAGAGACTGAAAAAATTAGAAGAAAGAGTAAAGGATAAATAGGTGATGTCACTTCAGAAAACTATTGAAAGAACTATTTCCTACAAAGGAGTAGCACTGCATCTAGGCGAAGAGGTCACTTTGACTCTAGTTCCTGCTTCTGCTGGAGAAGGAATAGTCTTTATGCGAGAGGATATAGCTCATTCTCCTCGAATTAGCGCTCGGGTGAATAAGGTGTTTAGTAATATGCGTGGGACCAGTTTAGGCGAGGGGGAAGTAAGAGTCAGGACAGTAGAACATATTCTGGCAGCGCTGGCTGGTCTGGAGATAGATAATGTCCTGGTTAAGGTTGATGGAGAGGAAATTCCAGCAGCTGATGGTAGTGCTCTTCCCTTTGTGGATTTGATTCAAAAAGCAGGGGTAGTGGAACAGGGGCTTCCACGTCAATTCTTCAAAATAGATGAACCTCTCTGGATAGAGGAAGAAGATAAGAGGTTGATAGTTCTCCCTTACCCTGGGTTAAAAATAACCTATACGGTAGATTTTCCTGATTCTTCTATTAAATCTCAATTTGCTGAGTTTACTGTAGACGAAAAAGTATTTATCCAGGAAATAGCTCCCTCCCGAACTTTTGGTTTTATGGAAGAGGTAGAGAAATTAAGAAGAAAAGGCCTTATTAAGGGGGGGTCATTGGAAAATGCGGTAGTTATTGATAAAAATGGAATTCTTAATAAGGAAGGGTTAAGGTTTTCCAACGAGCCTGTGCGCCACAAAGTACTGGATTTAATGGGAGACCTTTATCTTCTAGGTAAGCCTATCCAAGCTCATATTATAGCTGTAAAGTCTGGCCATCTCTTTAATGTTAAGTTGATTAAGAAGCTAGAAGAGTTAAAAAACAGAAAGAGGATTGTTCTGAATATAGACGATATTGAGAGAGTACTGCCCCATAGGTATCCTTTCCTTCTTGTGGATAGAATATTAGAGCAAGGGGAGAGGGAAATAGTAGGATTGAAAAATATAACCGTAAATGAACCTTATTTTGTGGGTCATTTCCCGGGACATCCTGTAGTGCCAGCAGCTTTAATCATTGAAGCTATGGCTCAGGTAGCTGGAGTATATCTTTTGTCAGCCAGTAAGAATCGAGGTAAGTTAGCCTATTTTGCAGGGATTGATAAGGCGAGATTCAGAAAGCCGGTAGTCCCGGGAGACCAGCTAATAACCCGAGTGAAAGTGCTAAATCTAAGAAGCTCCACCGGTAAGGTGCAGGCTACTAGTTCAGTTGATGGAAAGATAGTAGCTGAAGCGGAGTTTCTTTTCAGTTTAGTGAAGAGATAGAAAATGATAGATATTTCCAAAGATGAACTTCCTCAACACATAGCTATTATCATGGATGGTAATGGCAGATGGGCGAAGAAAAGAGGTCTAACCCGTAGTGTTGGTCACAGGGCAGGGATGGAGAAAATAAGGGAAATAACTCAACTTTGTTCGGATTTTGGCGTGAAGATTCTTACTATATATGCTTTTTCTTGTCAAAATTGGAAAAGACCCCGAAGAGAGGTAAATTTTCTTATGTCTGGGTTTAAGAGGTATCTAGATAAGGAGAAGGATGATTTAAATAAGAAAGGTACTCGATTCCGGGTTATTGGCAGAAGAAGGAGACTTTCCTCTTCGCTTCAGAACAAAATAGAAGAAGTGATGAGTCTGACTAAAGACAATAAGGACTTTTTTTTGAATCTAGCCATAGATTATGGGGGGCAGGAAGAAATTATAGACGCAGCCAAGGCTCTGATTAAAGAAGTAGTAAGAGGAAACCTTGCTGTAGAAGAGATAGATATAGACTTATTTAAACAGTATTTATATCTAAAAGATCTTCCCTCTCCCGACTTGTTGATTAGGACAGGAGGAGAATATAGAGTAAGCAATTTTCTTCTCTGGCATATTGCCTATACAGAATTATGGATGACTCCTGTTTTCTGGCCTGATTTTGGGAAAAAAGAATTTCTTATGGCTCTCAAGGATTACGCAAAGAGAGAAAGGAGATTTGGTAAAATAAGGGAAGAATGAAGTGCTTTTAAAACGGATTTTGGTAGCCGTGGGATTTATACCCGTCCTTATTTCTTTGATATTATGGAGCAAAGCGTCTTTTTTCATCCTGGTGTGTCTTATTATTGGGGTCAGTCTGTTTGAGTTCTATCAAAGGATGAGAAAAGAAGGAGAGAATATTTTTTTACCAGAGGGCATATTATTAGGCCTTCTAATACCGGTAGGTGTCTATTTGAGAGGAGAGGGAGTTCTACCCATTCTCTTAGTATTCATTATACTCTCTTTATGTTTGAGGCAATTTATACATCTTAGAATTCGACAGGCTTTTGTCAACGTCTCTCTAACACTAGGAGGAATTCTCTATATAAGTTTTCTTTTTAGTTATATCATATCTTTGAGAGATATTTCTTCCCTGGGAGCAAGGTTAGTAGTCACTATATTTTTTGCTACCTGGATGGGAGATGCAGGAGCCTATTTGATAGGTGAGAAGTGGGGAAAGCATAAATTATTTCCCCTGGTGAGCCCACATAAATCCTGGGAAGGTTTTATAGGTGCACTCTTGGTAAGTTGTGTGGCTATGTTTATTTCTCGAATGTGGCTTTTCTTTCCCCTTGTCCATACTTTATTTCTGGGTGTACTCATTGGCGTAATGGGACAAGTGGGAGATTTTTTCGAATCTATGTTGAAACGAGAGGTAGGAATAAAAGACTTTGGCAAAATTTTGCCTGGACACGGGGGAGTTCTGGATAGATTCGATAGTCTTTTATTTACTGTTCCTATTTTCTATTACTATATCAAATTCGTCGCTAGCTGCTAGTCGCTCGAAAATATGGGAATTTATGCGCTGCCGAAGGACATTCCTCAAAAGAGAGCGTATAGCGTTTAGCGGATAGCGTATAGTGAAAAACAAAAAACGCAAAACTATAGCGGATGTTCATAGTTCATCGACAGGATAACACTCTTCTCTCCCCATAAGAGAGAGGGAAGGGGTGCGGGGTGAGTATCTAGAATCGAGTATTTAAGACTTAAATTCTTTTCCCTTTGTTTTCGATATACCATATACGATATACCCCATGTTCCGCATTTTTTCGTGGGTTTTTACCATCAAATTAAGTAATGGCAATGCTTAGCACTAAATGGGGGTCAAATATAGTATTACCGAATTTAAGCTT